>CAZNFB010000227.1:0-4625 GCA_964572105.1 uncultured Desulfobacteraceae bacterium | reverse complement strand
AATCAGCGGTTTTACTCCCATCCAAATTTTTGTACATTATGCGTGACACAATTATAGATTGTCAGATAATAAATTTTACAAGCCTTTTCATCCCATAATTTCGATGTCATTCCCGTTTCCCTTTTTCCGTTCCTATGCGAGCCCTTAATGTCGAGAGTGGAGAGAGAATTATTTTTTGTAGGCCTTACCTCTGTGCTCTGCCAAGGTCATAAAAATAATTTTTTGCTCTTTGTCGATTTCGTAAAAAAAACGGTATGCGCCAATTCTATATCTCCACGTTGGCATATGCCAGTCACGAAGCTTTTTTATGTTAGGCCCAAGCTCGGGCGACATTTTTAGCTTATGATAAACATCTTCTCTGAGTTTTTTTATAATCTTTTTTCTTTGGCCACTAAAATTTTGTTCAAGGGATTTTAAAAAACTTGCTGTTTCGAATACCCTATACATCGACAAAAGAGCCCTTCATCTGTTTTGCATCCTTAGAGCCTTTCTTCAATCCGGAAATTAACATAGAATTTCCTGTAATTTCATCCATCTCGATTTGATCGACAAAAAGATCTTCCTCTAATTTTTTTTGAGCAAGATAATTTATTAAGTTAGAAATTGGTCTTTTTGCCGCCTGGGCTGCCTGTGAGTAAAGATTATACTCTTTGTCCGACAATCTTAACGTAATCGTTTTAGGCATAGCTGACTCCTTTTTGTATTCTTTTTTATTCATTATAATTCTTTTAGAAGACAATAGCAATACCCGCATGGGAAAAATGGGACAGCATGATTCGGAACGATATTTTAATATCAAATTCAACCAGTATTTTTTTGTTCGCGGATGAACTGGAAAAAAACCGGTATATCCCATGATATGAAATTCAGCGCATTGATGACCCTTTTGAATTTGCATGCTCCAGCGTGGAAAGGCAATTATATTTTTCAAAGCCGGTTATTTTTTTTAAAAACTCTGCGATATGCGGCAAGTAATCCGGGGATGGAATATTTCCAGGCTAATTTTTCTTCAACTCTTTTTCGGCCGGATATTCCCATTGTTTTGCGCTCTTCCGGGTGATCGACAAGCCACAAAATTTTTTCCGCAAAATCTTTTATATTATTATTTTGGGCATATAAAGCGGCATCCTGCGCTGAATATCTTCCTTCTTTCAGGTCAAACTGAACAATCGGTTTGCTTAATGCCATATATTCCATAATCTTGATCATGGTTGAAATGTCGTTCATTCCATTGGGGCTGTCAGGATTAACGCATACATCGGCCGTAGAGAGAATCTCCAGCAGTTCCTTGTCCGGGATTCTTCCTGTAAAATTGAACATGTCATCAATCGCCATTTGACTTTTCATCTCTTCAACTTCTTTTAGTCCCGGCCCTCCGCCGATGCAGGTAAAATGGATGTCCCTGCGGCCCATTTTTTTGATTAACAGGGCAACTTCAAGAAGGATATCCAGCCCTTCCTGAACACTTATAGTGCCGACATATCCCACAAGAAATTTTTTACCGTGTTTTAATTCAGGCAGAGGATTAACCGGTTTAAATTTGTCCAAATCAGGGCCGTTTCTAACCACAAAAACATCTTCAGGAGTCCTGCAGCCTCTGTCGATTGCGATTTTTTTATAAGTTTCATTGGTTGACATTATGGCATCTGAAAACCTGAAAGTCATTTTTTCCAGTAATACCTGCGAATAATAAAGAATATTCTTACGCCCGAATTTGGCTAAAAACAGCTCCGGATTAGCATCATGATGATCAAAAATATATTTGACCCCGAATATTTTAAACATAAGGGCAATAATAAATATATTATCAGGGGGATTACACCCTTGAATTACCTTAAAGCCGTGTTTCAGAAAAATCTTCCATGACAAGAAAAATTCCCAGAAAAAAGCCGATACATATTCAACCAGATAGCCGTTTGTTTTGTGGCCTTCCTGCGGCATGGGATGCCTGAAAATATTTATCCCTTTAATACATTCATGTTTTTTTTCAAAATTTTTCCCCTGGGGGCAAATAACAAAAACCTCATATCCGTTATTTTGCAGCGCCAATGCTTCTTTCCAGACACGAGTATCAAAGGGAACCGGCAGATTTTCAACAATTATTAAAATTTTTGTTTTCATTTTTCCCATCGCGTCAAATGTTTGTAAAGAGAGGAAAGCGCTGACAGCATGGTCGCCTGTCCCCAATGGAGAGTAGGAGTTTTATTGGTCAGCAGCCTGTTGTATTTTCTGTAATAAAAATAACCCGATTTATCCTGCATATTATCTATTGTCCAGTTTGCGACTTTCAGAGCCAGTTTTGAACTTTCAGGATCAATATCGGAAAAGAACAGCAAAGTATCAATGGCCTGTGAAGCACACTGGATATCCAGAGGAAGCATTTTGTCGCTGTAATATTCAGGGGCGCCGTCATCTGCAAAGAAATTATTTTTCCAGTAATTATATCCTGCTTCCAAACGGTTCTCGTGTCTTGTATCACCCGTGCTCTGGATATAATGCTTGATGGAGTCGAGCACATAGGCTGTATGGAAATTATCCACCCAGTGAAGGTTGGATGGTTCACCATAAAACCATGAATGATCTTTTCTCTGGTATTTTGCCGTATAATTGATGGCTTTTAAAGACAGATTCAAACAGGATTGGTTTTTATTAAAAGAATATGTCCGCGCAAGGAAGCTCGCACCAAGTGTATTGGCGTTATGAACCTGTTTGTTTTCCAAAGGAATATAACTAATGCAAACATCGTCACCATCTTTATGTCTTTCAAGATCCTGTAAAATATGTTCACAGGAGCTTTCAGCAATTTCAAGGTATTTTTTTTCCTTAAAATGTTCATAGGCATCTAAAAAAGCGTGCCCGATCAGGGCAACCCATACTATGGTTGGAACATCTTTGGGTAGATAAAAAACTCTGGACTGGTAGTCAAAATGATTACCCCAGCAGGCACCGGAATAGCCGTTCAAACGGTTCTTGATCAACCAGTCAAGACAAAATTTTGCTTTGTCGGCATATTTCTGATGTCCTGTGGCCTGGTGCAGCCTGATATAACCCCTGGCAAGAAACCCCATTCCTTTTGATGAATAATTTCTGGGAATCCCTGCCATCGGCCTCATATTGACCGGGAATCTTCGAATACCTTGCTGGAGGGCAATTCTTAAATATTTATTATTAAACGTCAATGGCCTCAGGATGGATGAATTTAACCCGTCAAATGGATCATATGCCTTGTAATTATTATCAGTCAGCCATTTATCCAAATTAATTATACTCTGAAATATCCTGTCCTTCATAAGTCATATATCCCGATTATTTTTTACAATCATATTACCAGCAGATTCCATCATATGAACGGCTGCTTTGCATATTGTCAACAGCGCGCACAAGATCAACTATTACCTGATCTTCATTTCTCAGGTCGAAAATATTTTTAAATTCAGGTGAATTATTGCCTATTATAATCGTACCGGCATGCTCAAGGACTTCATCAATTGTTTTTACCATTAATCGTGAGATATGCGGAATTTTGTTCAGGATAAAATCTTTGTTTGCCCCCATAATGCTTGCAAGATTCACATTTTTATCATAAATTTTTATATCATACCCCTTGCCGACAAGCCGCTCGATCATTTCAACAACAGGGCTTTCTCTTAAATCATCAGTGCCCGCCTTAAAGCTGAACCCTAAAAATCCGATTTTTTTATTACCTTTTTCAATAACCATGCGTAACCCTTTTTCCACCTGGCAGTTATTACTATGAAGAATGGAGTTTATTAAAGGCAGATCAAGATCAAGTGATTTGCCTTTATAAGTCAGGGCCCTGACATCTTTCGGCAAACATGATCCACCAAACGCGAAGGCCGGTTTCATGTAGCAGGAAGAAATATTCAGTTTTGTATCGCTGCAAAAGATATCCATCACCTGGTGGCTGTCCACTTTAAGCGCTTTGCAGATATTTCCTATTTCATTGGCAAATCCAACCTTTAAAGCATGCCATACATTATCTGTATATTTTACCATTTCCGCAACTTCAATATCTGTTCTGATAAGCGGAGCATCAAGCCCGGCGTATATGGATGCCAAAAGATCGCCGCTTTTTTTGTCTGTTTCACCAATTACTGTTTTAGGAGGGTTATAAAAATCATAAACCGCTGTTCCTTCTCTTAAAAATTCAGGATTATTGCAGACCCCGAATTCTTTTCCTGCTGTTTTTCCTGAATATTCCTCAAGCGCAGGGATAACCACATTTTTTATTGTGCCGGGCAGAATTGTGCTGCGAATAACCACAACATGACGGCTTGCCTTATCTTTGATTGCAGCACCGATGCGCTCGCAGACCCTGCGGACAAAACTTAAATCAAGGTTTCCGTTTAACAGGCTCGGAGTGCCTACGCAAATAAGGGAAAGCTCTGTATTTTTTACAGCTTCCGCAGTATCAGTTGTAGCACTTAACCTGCCCTGATTAACTGCGGATTTTATCAGTTCTCCGATTTCATTTTCTATAATCGGAGTTTGCCCGTTATTTATTATATCCACCTTGACTGTAACAGGATCAACCCCGATAACAGTATGACCTTCTTCAGCAAGACAGGCAGCCGATACAGTACCGACATATCCAAGGCCAAAAA
>CAZNFB010000226.1:0-4649 GCA_964572105.1 uncultured Desulfobacteraceae bacterium | reverse complement strand
TTAAACCATAAAAAACTCACAGATAAGAGGTCGTAAAGAAAGGATCTGTTAAAAAGACAAGCTATTTCGTTCAACTTATTAAATTTTCGTTCCTAAACTCCCCTTACGCAAAATTCCACCGGACACTATTGATTTTTTTTACGCTTTAGCTGCTTTGCTATTTTTTTCTTATAAAAGTTTCTTTTTAAGCAGCTTATTCTATCAATAAATAACAATCCGTTCAAATGATCAATTTCATGCTGAAGGGCCATGGACAAAAGACCGTCGGCTTCAATTTCCAAAGACTCTCCTTTTTGGTTCAACCCTGCTACAAAAACAGATGCCGCACGTTTAACATCGGCCCTAAAGTCCGGAACACTCAAGCAGCCTTCATTCTCTGATACTGTTTCCCCGCTGGAGGAAACAATTTCAGGGTTTATAAAAACCTGCGGGTTTTTTTCACCATTGACTTGCGAAACATCACAGATAATAATCCGCATGTCAATTCCAACCTGTACCGCGGCCAGCCCAACCCCTTGAGATTCATACATTGTTACTGTCATTTTATCGATTATTTCTTGAACAGATTGATCAATTTTTCCCACAGGTTTTGCTGTCCGGGTAAGAAAGCTGTCCGGATAAGTCAATATTTTTAACAAATTCATTCCAGATATTTTAATCTCCGTTAAACTTAGCCTGCGCCAATCTTTCAATATTCACAACATTTAGTATCTTATTTTCCTTATGAAGCCTCAAGAAAGCCTCTACCACATCAGGATCAAATTGTGCGCCCGCCTCTTTTTTAATTATATCTATTACTTTATTCAACTCCATTTTACGCCTGTACGCCCTGTCAGAATACATTGCATCAAAGGCATCAGCCACGGAAAGAATCCTGGCAAGAAAAGGGATTTCATCTTTTTTTAATCCATCAGGATATCCGCTTCCATCATAACGTTCATGGTGGCTTCTGATAATCTTCTGTTCTTTGTCCCATAAGCCGAGTTGTCCTATTATCCCAGAACCAATAACCGGATGCTCTTTAATTACTTCGTATTCATCTTTCGTCAATTTTCCTGATTTGAGCAAAATATCATCCCGTATACCAATTTTACCAATATCATGAAGACGTCCGGCAATATTGATTCTTTCAAGCTCCTCTGAAGAACAGTTCATTTCCTGAGCAATTGCAGTTGCCATTAAAGCCACTGATTCCGAATGCTGCTGCGTGTAAGTATCCCTGGCCTCTAAAGTTTTTACAAATGCATAAAGGGTTGAAAAAAGATTGTCATAAATATTTTCATATAATGCAAGATTTTCTATGGCATATGCTGCGTTTTGAATCATAAACGACAAATAATATAAATCTTTTTCGCTAAAACGTATGTTTTTTTGGGTTATTGCTGCAGTCAGTATTCCGAATATTTTTCCACGAATTTTTAACGGAACCGCCATAAAGGATAAAATAATTTCAGACACCTGCCCTGAGCCCTTGTTTTCAGAGATAAGAAGTGGTATCTCGTCATCAGCAATTTCTAAGAGGAGTTGTTCCATGGACCACATTGTATCCTCTTTCCCATGCTCACCAGATAGGTTTATAGAAGTATCTGGTGCACTGTAGCTTTTTAATTTTTTTCGGAAAGGGTTGCTGCTTGCAATCACAAAAGGAGCTTTTACAACATCACTCAATACATAAAAATCAACCTCATCTGCACGGACAATTTCCATGGTTAACTCAATAATGCGGGAAAAAACATCAGAACTTGAATCTATGGCGGTTAGACTGGTCATTATTTTATTCAAAATTAAAAGATCTTCAGCCTTTTTTGTAAGCTCACGATTCACTTTTTCAATGCGCTTTTTATGTTCAAGGTCCTTTTTAAGCAGGATATTCTCGGAAAACAACCGCCGTTCACGTAACACACGTAAAAGAGATAGCTCCATATGCCCTAATTTAACCGGCTTTATCAAAAAATCGGCCACTCCATCCTTTAAAGTAGCTAAAGCGTTATCCAAGGTTGGATACCCGGTCATTATGATAACCGGGATGGAGTTATCTATTTTTTTGATCTGCTCAGCAAGCTCCAAACCATCCATTCCGGGCATATTAATATCTGTAAAGCAGCAGTCTATTGCTTCACTTTGTAGAACCTGTAAAGCTTCCAGCCCGTTGGTTGCCGTAAAGACCCGATACCCCTTTATTAAAAAATATTCTCTGGAAGCCTCAAGAATAGGCTCTTCGTCATCAACAAAAAGAATTTTTTCTTTTTTATCAGTATTCATAGGCAAAATAAAAACCAAAAAAGATTATCAGTTAAAACCCACCTTTTTGAATAGAGAAATAATTAACCTTTTTCCCGGCCATTATCCAGAGTCAGCCTGGACCATAACATATGCTTTCATCTAAAAAATAATTTTTACATAAAAAAAGTTTTCGTTCAAGATCAATTTAATAATACTTTTTTTAGTACCAAAAGAAAACTATAAAATTTTTCCAGGTTCAAGGAAAGAAAAAACTTTAACTGCATGAATACATTAAATATTTCATGATTAAAAATTTTTCCTAACGCAAAAATTGGGGAAATTAACAATTTTCATTCAGGCATTATTTATCAAATCAGCAAAAACAATATGTCCGAGTATACATATAGCAATTTATAATAAAGTTATCAAGGATCGATTTATTATATTATAAGGAAAAAGCCATTGAAATATATTGATTCTCCAATTATAATAAATACTTTAAAAAATATATCGACACAAAAGGTGTAAATTTAATGAAAAATGGCAAAGCTGGTAGAAACGATCCTTGCCCATGCGGAAGCGGGCTTAAATACAAAAAATGTTGTTTTGGAGAAAAAGCATGGGTTTCTCCAAAAGATGTCAAAATAAAATACTTGCAAAAGTATGGTATCAAACTCAAATCTGAAAAAGATATTGATGGTATAAGAAAAGCTGGAGATCTGGCAATAAAAACCCTCTCCCTTGTTGAAAACATTATCAGACCAGGCTTAAAAACCGACAAAATTAATACCCTTGTTCATGATTTTACAACTTCAAAAGGGGCTGTTTGTGCTCCGCTTAATTATCGCGGGTTTCCTAAAAGCGTTTGTGTGTCGATAAATGAAGAGATCTGCCACGGATTTCCAGGCGACAAAATTTTACATGACGGAGACATAGTCAATGTGGATGTAACACCCATCATGAACGGATACTATGCTGACATGAGCAAAACCTTTTTTGTCGGCACCCCGGGGCAAGATGCAAAAAAAATAGTCAAGGTCACCAAAGAATGCCTGAAAGCAGGGTTAAAAGAGGTAAAACCTGGTAATACTGTAGGTGATATCGGATGGGCGATTCAGCAATGTGCTGAAGCAGAAAAGACCTCTGTTGTCAGAGAATTTGTCGGCCATGGTGTAGGTTTTGATTTTCATGAGCCTCCCCAGATTCCCCATTACGGAAGACGAAAAGAAGGGATTACCCTGGTGCCCGGCATGGTTTTCACCATAGAGCCAATGATTAATCTTGGGAAAAAAGACTTGCATTTACTCGACAATAAGTGGACCGCTGTAACAGCAGATAAAAAGCTTTCTGCCCAATTTGAACAGACAATTCTTGTAACAGAAACCGGCCATGAAAGTCTTACCCCTTACGATTTATAATTTGTAACAAAAAGAGGCATTAACATGAAGTATAGCACACTTATTTATGAACCAGAAGATAGACTCGGAATTATTACCATTAACAGGCCTGACAGCTTTAATGCCATAAACAGCCAGTTCCTGGAAGATCTGGATAATCTATTAGATGAAATAATCGCTGATTCTAATATTTCCGCCCTTATTCTAACAGGTCATGAAAAATTCTTTGCTGCAGGAGCCGATATCAAAGAGATCTGCCATAACAATACTCCTGTTAAAGCCCATAAATTCATAAAAAATATACAGGCTGTTTTTGATAAACTGGAAAGAATTCCTGTCCCTGTTATTGCAGCTGTCAGTGGACTGGCTTTGGGAGGCGGGTGTGAAATGAGCATGGCCTGCGATATTAGAATTGCTGCTGAAAACGCTAAATTCGGCCAGCCTGAAATTAATATAGGCGTAATTCCAGGTGCTGGTGGAACCCAGCGGCTCCCCAGGCTGGTGGGCATTGGACGGGCAAAGGAGATGCTCTTTACAGGAGCTCCCATTAATGCCCAGGAAGCATACCGCATAGGACTTGTGAATAAAGTTGTCCCTGTAGCTTCCCTGATGGATGAGGCAAAAACAATGGCTTTAAAATTTATTGCTCAACCCGGCTATACCCTTAAAATTTTAAAAATGGCTGTAAATGATGGAATAAATATGGATTTAAGATCTGCAACTGCATATGAAGCCCGCTGTTTTGAACAGCTTGCTTCCACGGAAGATCAGCTGGAAGGGCTAACAGCCTTTGTGGAAAAAAGAAAACCTGTTTACAAGGGCATGTAAATGATAAAAATTATGCCGACCTCCCTCGATGGCGTATTAATTATTGAGCCTGATATTTTTAAAGATTCACGGGGCGCTTTTATGGAAACCTATCAAAAAAAAAAATATACTTTGGCAGGAATTAATTCCGTTTTTGTGCAGGACAACTTTTCCATCTCCCATAAAGGAACATTAAGGGGGCTCCATTACCAGATCAGCCAT
>CAZNFB010000225.1:0-4652 GCA_964572105.1 uncultured Desulfobacteraceae bacterium | reverse complement strand
GCATGTTAAACTCTTTAACAATGAAAAACATCCACGTAATATGGGGAAAAAAGAAATTGATTCTTTTCTCAGCCATCTTGCCACAATGAAAACAGCCTTGGAGTCTGTCCGAGAATGCTCTTTTTCCCAAGCTCTTTGTTATTTTTTTTAAATAATACTCGGAATACTAAGTGTATGCCTGTGCTTATTTAAAAAAATGCCCTGATCTGAGAAAAAATTTCTATTGTTGACAGGCTCCTTGTAACTTCTTCTGAATCATCTTCCTGCATAAATTCAATAAACGGTTTCAATCTGCTCTATTTCTCTTTTCATACTTCATGGGTCAACAGCAGACTTGACCCCGTTTCTCCTTTAACGGAAAAAACTGTACAGGGATAAGGCTGCGGCAATTATATTAAAGAGTACCTGCATAACCGTATGAAATTTATTATCCGACAATTTATATATTACGTTATCTTTTCTATTGCCACAGAAACCCCCTTAAATGGAATCTGTCCCGATACTGGACATCTGTCAGCCATTGATGTGAGAAAATTTACACTTTTCCATTGAGTAAAGGGTGATTTTTCACCGTAGCTATAAGGAATAAAGACTGTATCTTTACGAATACCCTGGGTAATATCTATTTTTGCAACAGTTTCGCCATACGGGGAAGATACCTTTACCCTGTCTCCATGTTTTACTCCAATATTTTCTGCCGCTTCAGGATGAATCAAACAGAACTGAACAGGAGAAATATCATTGAGCCTTTTGATCCAGTGGGAGGTATGCCCCATAATAGCGGAAGAGGGCCTCCCCGTTAATAAACAGAATGGAAATTTTTCTTTGTTTTCGGCAGCAGCAGTAAAAAAAGATACCTTATGGGTGAAGGTCTTATTCTTCTGAAAAGGGGAAAGAATCAGCTCTTTTCTGTTATAAAAAATAGCTTTTTCTGTTCCACAGCTGATATCAGGATCCATATAGAACTCGGGAATTGCTGTAAGGCCGTACCGATTGAATTTTAATTCCATTTCCTCCGTCCAAAGTTCTATTTTTCCACTCTTGGTTGGAAACTTTTTGTCCAAAAAGAGAGTGTCCCTTTCATACACCTTACCCTCTTTTACATTAATTGGTGCACGCAAAGAATTGTCTTTTTTTGCCAGAAAACGATCAACAGTAAATCCTTTCTTAAACCCCACATGGTCTTGAAGAACCACTGGATCTTTAAACTCATCCCGAAATATATCCCCAAACCCCATCCTTTTGCCCAGTTCTATCCACCACCATCGATCGGGACGGGCCTCTCCAGGTGGTTTTATAAGTCTGGGTGTCCATACAAAACGGCTGTCATCCGACACAGGAGAGACTCCACCCGATTCCACCCAGGTGGCCGCAGGGAGAATATAGTCAAAATAGTAGCAATTGATATTTAAAGTCAGCCCGTTATATACACTCAGATCAAGCTTGGTGATATAGTTACGTATTTTTTCCTGATCAGGCCATTGGGTAAGAGGGCTCCCTGTGGAGATAAGGGCTCGTAATTTATAAGGATAGGATGGGTTATCCAGGGATTCAAACCATCCCACCGGATTCTTACTTAATTCAGGCCTGGTCTTTGGGATCATTTTCCCGGGAATTTTGACAGATCCGAGGGAAATACCCCCATTATTGAGGCAGCTATACCCCATGGATTTTTTGCCAAAATGGCCTGTAATTGCTGCAAGAAAATAAAAGACTCGATGGGTTTGCACCGCATTTGTGTGGTGACTTACCCCCGTGTTTCCCATCATAATTACTTTTTTAGTCCCTGCATAAATTCTTGCCAGATTTACGATTTTTTCTTTTGGCAGATCTGTTACCTTTGCACCCCAGTCAAGGTCATAATTTCTTGAAAGAATCTCTGAACGAAATTGCTCATAACCAACTGTATAGTTCCTGACGAAATCAAGATCTACAAGCTGATTTTTCAATATAAAATGGATCATGCTAAGACCAAGGGCCATGTCGGTGCCCGGCCGGATCGGCAGCCACAGGTCAGCCCTTTTGCAGGATTCGGAGTGCCTGGGATCAATAACAATCAATTTGCACTCTCTTTTTTTACACCTCTCCTTTATGCGGGAAAAAGAAACAGGCCGTGTTGCGGCCATATTACTTCCTAACATTATATAAATATCAGCTGCAAAAAAATCATCGTCAGAGTATGTCCAGGGTGTATTTCGTGTACCGACAACTGAAACACCGGCAGGTTTACCTGCATAATTGCAAAAGGGCCCTGTTTTTTCATAGTTGGGAGTGCCGAAAAGTTTTGCAAACCCCTTGTTCAGATACCTGCTATCCGCAGCACTCCTGCCCGACGCCCAAATACCCAAAGATTCACCACCGAAGTTTTCTTTAATCTGCTTTAATTTTTCAGCTATTTCATCCAGGGCATCTTTCCAGCTCAGTCGTACAAAAGCGGCTTTATTTCCCCGTCCGTTAATTCTTTTTAATGGATAAGTCAACCTGTGCGTACTGTTGAGGAGGTCTATACTTCCCAATGGCTTAACGCAAATCTTCCCTTTGGTCAGCGGGTCATCGGGATTACCAGTCACAAAAACCGCTTTTTTGTTCTTGATATGAATGATCATGCTGCAGCCATTCTGGCACCACATGCAACCTGTCACATGCCGCTGTATTCCTTTTTCCTCTGGTACAAATTTTTCCAAAGCAGCATAGGAGAGGACTGGATAAAATCCCAATATTGCCGCTGCGTTCAGGGTCTGTTTTATAAATTGTCTACGATTCATATGTCAAAATACCTATTCAGCAGTTGGGTCGGTACGATGCAAATTTGTAATTATTTATTTAAGCTTAAATCTCCAGTTTCCTGAGAGTCAGACCGTTGAACCTGGTGCCCCTTTTCTTTCCAATCGTAAAAAATGGCCTGGTAAATATTTTTATACCCTAGCCTCATAAGTTTTCGGTAGGCATTATAACTCCTGCCGCCGGAGTTGCAGTAGACGATTATTTTTTTTTTCTTATCAAGTACTTCTGACTGGGAAGCAAAAGCCGCAAGGGGAATATTAATTGCGCCGGGAATATGGCCATCCCCATACTCTTTATTATCTCTGACATCAACAATGGTAAAATTATCCCCCTTGCCCCCAAGGAGCAGGTTAAGATCTGCCGGTAAAATTTTTGTGGTTTCAATACGTTTTTCATAATCGGGCCCAGCATATATGGGCATACCTTTTTCTTCCCATACCGGCATTCCTTCGTCATAAACAAAGACGTTGCTGTAGCCGATTTCCATGGCCATTTTAGCAGCTTTTCGGCTTTTACTGCATTTAACACCGTTGCAATAAAAAATAATCCTGGCACTCTTTTTTTCCGGCAAAAGATGAGCATATTCAAAAAACTTTTTCTGGGGGAGGCTGATTGCCCCTTTAACATGCACTTCCCGGTATTCTTCCGGATTACGAGCGTCAATTACAACAAGACGTTCCGGGTCAAAATCAAGAAATTTTTTTAAATTGTCCGTATCAATCAACCCGTATCCATCTTCGCTCAACTGGTTAAAGGCAATTGCATATTTAAAAGATGCAGGGTCAAGCCAGTCAATGGTCTCTTCACCAACCTGGGCAAATGGATACATGAGATAATTCACAGGGGGACCACGGTGAGGAGGATTTAAAATGAGGTCCCTTCCCTGTCCGAGTTTAATTCTATACGGGTCTATCCCTCCCCAAAAAGATTCACGAAATTCAATAATTTTTTGGTCCGAAAGCTTTAAATTGTAAACAAGCATCATTTTTCTAACGTCTGCCGGATCAACTGAAACCCAGCCGCAGCCCGGTAAAAAAAATTCTGCCCAGCAATGCTGCCATGTGGTTATGTCCTGGGCCACTTTTTTACCCATGCGAATCCCTGATATTTCCCGGGACGGTACCCCCGCAGCCCGAGCCAGGGCAACATAAACAGAGCTGATATCAGTGCATTTACCCCCGGGATCCTTTAATAAACTGCAAACATCACCTGTGCCGCATCCCCTTGTTCCGGGATTTCTATAGGTGTTTTCCACTGTCCAGTCATAAATAGCCTTTGCTTTTGCCAGAACACCAGTCTTGCCCTGGGTAATTTTGTCGGCCAGTTTTTTTACATCACCGTCAATGGGGCCGAACTGCGTTGCAGAAAGATAAATTGTATAATCATCAGGATTCCATGGCATCTCTTTTTCAGGGAAAACAGGTCGGGTAACTTCATCCCGTTGAGCTTTAAAAGAAAAACTTAATCTTCTTTTTGTCGCATCCTTTCCCCAGCGGGCAAATAAAATTGATGTTTTTAAAATTTTATCAGTGTTAACTGCAGATTCAAGATAATCACCTGTAATATTTACCATGGAAATGTTCTGCCGGCTGTCTGAAACCGGGTGGGGAATCCATAGCCTGACTTCTTTTCCTTTAGCCTGGCCGGACAAATCAAAGTCCATTGTAATAATGCCTGAAACTGTTTTTCCAAAGGCATTTACAGCAAATGCTGTATAAAAAATAAAAGCAAATAATATTATTTTTTTCATTCTCAACTCCGTAATTTTCTAAAACGCATTCTGTAACTGTTCAGTAATATGCATACTTGAAGCATGCCTGGAATCAGTGCAGCTGAATAGTTACCATATTTTCCATCTACCTTTAGTT
>CAZNFB010000224.1:0-4695 GCA_964572105.1 uncultured Desulfobacteraceae bacterium | reverse complement strand
CTTTATTGTATTTTTCATTATGAGTTGATATGTAAAATCAAAGATGAAAAATTAAACTATTTAAGAGGACTATAAGCTAACTGGCGAAACAAACATTAGTTGCTTGAAAATAAAGGGGAAGGATATTTATGAAATCCATTGAAGAACAGCTTATCAAGCACGAGGGGTTTGAATCCAAAGTCTATCATTGCCCGGCGGGCAGACTTACTATAGGTGTCGGCCGCAACCTTGAAGATAAAGGAATTACCAGGGAAGAGGCCCTTTACCTGCTGCGAAACGATATCAAAGAATGCGAAACAGACCTGCGCACAATTTTTGATAATTTTGAAGAAATAGATAAAATCAGGAAGAATGTGCTTATTGATATGCGTTTTAATCTTGGCCCCAGCCGGTTCCGGCAATTCAAAAAGATGATAGCAGCGGTTCGCAAAAAAGATTTTCAAAAGGCATTAAAAGAAATGAAGAACTCGAACTGGTATCGGCAGGTGGGAAAACGAGGGGAAAATCTTTGTGAAATGATGGAATCGTAATCTTGTGAATTCATTTATTATCTAAACACTATCCATAAAATGAAGGAACCCTAAGAGCCTGTTTAAAAATTAGGGAATCCAAGTTAAAAAGTGTGAGAGCAAAGGAAAATTGGAGCGAATAGCAAGCTTATTTGTCGAAAATTTACGACAATTTGAACCGTTCTCACGATTTTGCAGCGAATTTATGAATTTTTAAACAGGCTCTAAGGAAAACAATTGATGGATTCGTTATACAGTAAAATTACAATTCTCTTTTTAAGAGCTCCGGAAAAAGGAAAAGTAAAAACACGCCTTGGAGTATCACTGGATAAAACTCTAGTGCTTGAACTTTATAAAAATTTTGTTAAAGATGTAATTTATGCTGCGGAGAAAGTGTCGAATATTGCATTATATTACTGGCCGCCGGGGAAAAAAGAGGCTGTTTTAAAATGGCTTGGATTCAAACATCCGGTGTTTTGCCAAAATGGAACTGATCTCGGTGAAAAAATGGCTAACTCTTTCATGGAAGTGTTTGAATCAGGATACAAAAAAGCAGTTATTGTTGGAACCGACATTCCTGATATTTCAGCAAAAATCATAAATAACGCATACGATAAACTGTCAACATACGATACAGTAATAGGGCCATCAGAAGATGGAGGTTATTACCTCATCGGCTTTAGAAAAGATACTTTTTTTAAAAATTGTTTTAAAGGTATAAAATGGTCAACTGACTCTGTGCTTAAGGAGACTCTGGCTATTATTAAAAAAAAACAGATGAATTTTTATCTCCTTCCAGTGCTTAATGATATTGATACCATGGATGATTTGCTTAATCTTTGCAATCGCACCCGAAAAGGCTTTAAAACAGGTAAAAAAACCGAAGATAATTTAAACAGGATAAAAATTACAGATAATGAAACTTTCATTAATAATGCCTGTTTTAAATGAAGCCGACATAATAAATGGAGCAATTGACTCTCTATTAAGACAAAATCCAGGTGATGATATTGAAATAATTGTTGTTGATGGTGACCCGAACAAAAGTACGATTAAAGCTCTCAGGGATAACAGGATTATAAAAATATCCAGCCCCCCGGGCAGAGGCATTCAAATGAATAAAGGTGCCCAGGCTGCACAGGGTGATATTCTGTTTTTTTTACATTCAGATACCATACTCCCCCGAAACGGGATCAGCAAGATTATTAATACATTAAAAGATAACAGCATTTCAGGCGGTGCCTTTGACCTGTCCATCAACGCAAAATCTACATTGTTCAGGGTAATAGAAAAAACCGCATCACTTCGATCAAGGTTTACGAAAATCCCTTTTGGTGATCAGGGAATTTTTATCAGAAAATTTTTTTTTACCCAAATCGGCGAATATAAAGAAATCCCAATTATGGAAGATGTGGATCTTATGAGACGGGTGAAAAAAAACAGCGGAAAAATTAAATTTCTTAACCCAGGAGTATCTACATCCCCAAGACGCTGGCAAAAAGAGGGCACAATATATTGCACCTTAAAAAACTGGGTACTTTTAATTTTATATTTTATGGGTGTTTCCCCCTTTCTTCTTGCGAGATTTTATAAATAATTTCCCCTTCCCACTCTGACTATAAAGCCTGGGTCTTTTTGTATTATTTGGCCTTACCTGCTACTTTTTTGATACTTTGTGCAGCAGTGATACATATAGACTGTTATATAAATAATTTCAATATGTTATAGATCGTCGGAGGATTATCCCCCCTCCTCCCTCTGGCCCTGTGCCGAATTTTAAAATCGGGTTATTATCTAACGATCCAGGAAACCCTGGTGGAGAAAATTATGAAATTTTCCAGTAAACTTTCTTTTACTATTTTAATAACCGGTTTGGTTGCTTTGGTGCTATTGTCATTTATGATACACCAATTTAATTATCAGTCGTTTATGAAATCACAGCTCATATACACCCAATCCATTGTCGATGAGGTCTCAGATGATATTGATCTGCTTTTAAATGAAAAAGTAAAAACAGCCCTTACACTGGCAAATACACCCATTATAATAAAAAGTTTAGAGACGAGTAATTCTTCCTATGCTGATTTGTCAGATAAAAAAAGAGAGGGGAGTATAAAAGGTCAAAATAAAAAATGGAAATCAATAAAAGATCCTGCAGATAAATTTATTTTAAAATTCACTAATAATGATGTATCACGCTTTTTAAAAAATCAGCAGGCAACCTTAAAGGACGAATACGGAGAGATCTTTCTTACCAATAAGTTTGGTGCCTTAGTTGCGTCAACTTCAAAGCTGTCAACTTTTGCACATGGCCATAAATACTGGTGGCTGGGATCTTATAATAATGGAAAGGGGGCGGTGTTTTTTGATGATCGCGGGTATGATGACAGTGTTGGCGGATATGTCCTGGGTCTTGTTGTTCCTGTTAGAAAAGGTACGGAAATAATCGGTATATTAAAGTGTAATCTGAATATTTTTGGTAGTGTCAGCAAATTATTATTACATGACCAGGACAAATTACTCGGAAACTTTAAACTGATCCGTTCCGGCGGAATGATTGTCTTTGAAGAAGGTTTTGAACCATTGAGCAGGCGGGTTAATAATTCTGTTTTTAATACATTAAAAGACAAAAATAGTGAACCTTTTCTCCTTTACGATTTTGGGAAAAAGTATCTTGTCGGGTTTTCAGAAATTAAACTGACAAAAGGGGAAAAAGGCTATGGTTTTGGGGGAACCTTTGAATCCATTGATCATAAAAAGGGTAATACAGGTGAATCATGGTATGTTTTGGTTTATCAACAAATGAGCCTGATCCTGATGCCCATTAATGAATCCATTAAATCGATTCTTTTGACGGGGGCGACAATCATTTTTGTTTTAGCCTTAGTCTCTTACCTGTTTGGGAGGAGCATGGCCAAACCCCTTGCGATACTTGATAAGGCCACCGAAAAAATCGGAAGAGGAAATTTTGAATTCAAAATTGATATTGGACAAAATGATGAGTTTGGGAATTTGGCCAACTCATTTAATAACATGGTGAGTAAGGTTCAGCAGCGGGACAAGGCGTTGCAAAATCAGGCTGATGAATTAATGGAGAAGAACCTGGAACTTGATATTCGGAATAAACAGATTGAAAAAGCGAATTCTTTAAAGGATGAATTCCTCTCCACCATGAGCCATGAACTCCGCACCCCTCTTAATTCGGTGATTACACTTTCCCATGTGCTTATTAATTACACTGACAAAAACAAAAAATGGACAAAGGATGAAGATGAGTATCTTGAAGTTATTTACAGAAACGGTAAAAAGCTTCTTGCGCTGGTTAATGATATCCTTGACCTGTCAAAAATAGAATCTGGTCGGATGGAAGTGAACATCAGTACCTTTTCTGTGCGTACCATGATTGTGGAGATTCTGGATGGACTTAAAATTATTTCAAGTGATAAGAATATTTATCTCACCAATAAAATTTCAGAAGATTTACAAATTGAAAGTGATTCAATAAGATTGTATCAGGTTTTGCAAAACCTGATCAGCAATGCTGTCAAATTCACCGACCAGGGAGGTGTGACCATTACTGGTGGCTGTGATGCCATGAAAATGCATGTGGAAATTATTGATTCGGGGATCGGAATATCCAAGCAGGAATTATCTTATATTTTTGAGGAATTCAGACAGGTAGACGGCACCGCTGCCAGAAAATACGAAGGGACCGGTCTTGGTCTGGCCATCGCTTATAAGGCGGTTAAAATACTTCATGGTGACTTGACTGTGGAAAGTATACCTGGGAAAGGGTCCACTTTTACCTTGTCTCTCCCTGTTTTACTGCAAGATCAAAAGGCCGCCGTCTCCTGAGTCTTCAGTTATGGGTAAAGAACCGGCTATCTCCATGAAACCGCTTTTTGAACTTAAAAAAAGAAAACCATCCTGATTGTGGAGGATAATCCTGACAATATTATTACCATAAACAATACCTTCGCCAAACTAAAATTTAGTTGGGGATGAAAATGAGCAGTTGTTGTGTTATGATATGCGATCATTACAAAGCATATCATAAGGGACAACCAGTTCGCCAAAATAAATTTCTATAGGCATCAATGGTTTTGAAAAGGTACTAACACTATTATCTATATATATTTCTACAGTCTAAAGCTTCTGAAACTCTTGCTTTTAAGTTTACTCTTAA
>CAZNFB010000223.1:0-4715 GCA_964572105.1 uncultured Desulfobacteraceae bacterium | reverse complement strand
GTTTTAGAAAAATTAGGTATGTCTGAAAGTTTATATTAAAATGCCTTGTAACTATGATAAGAGGCTGTAAAGAAAGAATCTGTTAAAAATATAACCTTGCGTAATGGTATACCAGAAAATAACGTTAATAAGTTCAGACCTGATGGATTCTTTCTTAACGCTCTCTAATCCGTTCAAATGCTTTTTCCAAAACTTTTAATGTATGCTTGTGAAGTATTATGTAGAAAATTACAGATCTGTAGAAATGGGGAGTATTGGAGGGTGTAAAAATAAAAAAAACAGGTTTAAGCAAAAAAAGCTTTTAAAACTGACCTTTTTTTGCTTATTGTTTGGCGTCCCCAAGGGGATTTGAACCCCTGTCGCCGGCGTGAAAGGCCGGTGTCCTGGGCCAGGCTAGACGATGGGGACGTTTAACAATATTCCTGTAATATGGGCCGTGCGCGACTCGAACGCGCGACTCTCTGCTTAAAAGGCAGATACTCTACCAACTGAGTTAACGGCCCTCAGTTGAGGATTATATTTAGTCTATTTTTGTGTCATTGTCAAGCAGATTATTTCTTTTGATTAAAATAAAATATCAAGAAAGTAGCTTGCCGATGCCCATGGCGAAAAGGTTACTATCTCTTTTCCCCGGCCAGGTAATCCATGGAGAAAACCATGAGAAAACCGGCAAGAATCAGTAAAAGCGTTATCATGAATTCGGCATTCCACGACAATGGCATGATATTTATCTGAACCGTGGCTGCTAAATCGGTGCCTGTGTCGGAGATAGTATGAACTGTGCTTTTCCATGGCCATATTTTTCGTAATGATCCCACGAGAAAGCCTGTTAAAATGGCCAGGGTAAGATCACTATATTTGCTGAAAAGCCATTTCAGGAGATGCACGAATGTCAGGAGTCCTGCCCCTGCACCGGCAAGTACCAGCAAAAGGGTAAGGATATCCCTGTTATTTACTGCTGATAAGATGTAATGGTATTTACCAATAAGAACAAGGATAAATGCCCCGGATATTCCTGGAAGGATCATCGCACATATGGCAATTGCTCCGCTGAAAAATAGAAACCACCATGTGTCCGGAGTCTTTGCAGGCATCATCCCCACTAAAAAAAAAGTAAAAAAGCCTCCAAGCAAAGCTGCTATCAGGGTGGATAAACTCCATTTTTCAAGGCCCCTTCCCACAACAAAAACAGAAGCGACTATGAGGCCGAAAAAAAAAGACCATATAAACGTGGGTCTGTTTTGAAGAAGCCATTCCAGGACTTTTGCACAGGAAAGAATAGCAATTAAAATTCCGATTCCAATGGCCGCTAAAAAGCGCCATGAAAAATGCTCCATGGCATCTTTTATTTTCATCTGTAAAAGAAGTTTTATGAATTTGGCATCAAAGGAGCTGATCGATTCAACCAGCTCCTTATAAATTCCAAGGATAAAAGCCATTGTCCCGCCAGATACACCCGGAACAATATCGGCTGCACCCATGCAAAAGCCTTTTAGAATTAATTTACCGTAATTTTGTCTGGGGTTGTTGTGGCGAATCTGTTTTTCCATTGTAACCTTTATTTTATATGTGAAAATGGTACGTTTTAAGTTGTGGCGCAATCTATAACTTATTTATACTTGTCTTCCAACTCTTACCAGTATCTATTTTGAAGTTAGTTCCGTGTCAATCTTTTTACTTTGGTTGATTTTTAAAGATTGCAAAAATACAGGGTATAAACTTGACGTCACTGATAATGTGTTTACACTTTAATTATGAAATTTTATCTGAATAATTTAATTGACTCATAAAAAAGCAATCTGTAATCAGGAGGTTTTAGCTATGGATTTTAATAATTTTACAATAAAATCACAGGAAGCAATGCAGAGTGCTCAGTCAAAGGCTATACGTTTTGGGCATCAGGAAGTTGATAGTGAGCATCTTTTTTTAGCTTTGATTGAAGATACAGACGGATTGATCCCAAGGCTTTTGAAAAGGATGGAGGTTCCCATGGACTCCCTGCGAACCCGTCTTGAAAAAGAACTTGAAAAAAAGCCGGGGGTAAGCGGGCCTGGTGCAGAATCGGGAAAGGTTTATGCTACCCAGGGATTAAACAGGCTTCTTTTAAAAGCTGCGGATGAGGCAAAAAATCTTAAAGATGAATATGTTTCTGTTGAACATATTCTGGCTGCATTTATTGAAGAGGGAGTAAAAACACCTTCAGGAAAGATACTTCAGGAATTTAATGTAACCAAAGACCTTTTGTTTAAAACCCTCACATCAATACGGGGGAATCAACGGGTTGTCACTCCATCTCCTGAAGATACCTATGAAGCTCTGGAAAAATATGGTAGAGATTTGGTAAAAGAGGCACGCTTAGGAAAGCTTGATCCGGTTATAGGGCGCGATAGTGAAATCAGGCGGATTATAATGATTCTAAGTAGAAAAACAAAAAATAATCCTGTTCTCATTGGAGAGCCTGGAGTTGGGAAAACTGCGATTATAGAGGGACTTGCCCATAGAATAGTACGTGGAGATGTTCCCGAAGGTTTAAAAGAGAAGATGATATATGCTTTGGATATTGGTTCTCTGATTGCCGGAGCAAAATATCGTGGTGAATTTGAAGAACGGCTTAAAGCTGTTTTGCAGGAGATCAAGGAATCTGATGGACAGATTCTTCTTTTCATCGATGAAATTCACAATATAGTCGGTGCCGGAAAAACAGAAGGTTCCATGGATGCCGGAAATATGCTTAAACCCTTGCTTGCAAGGGGGGAACTCCATTGCCTGGGCGCAACTACTTTAGAAGAGCACAGAAAATATATTGAAAAGGATGCTGCCCTTGAACGACGCTTTCAGCCTGTTATTGTGGAAGCTCCGGGTGTGGAAGATACTATCTCCATACTCCGTGGTCTTAAGGAACGTTATGAAGTCCACCATGGCGTAAAGATTCTCGACAGCGCCATTGTTGCAGCTGCTGTTATGTCCGATCGTTACGTAACAGACAGGTTTTTGCCGGACAAAGCAATCGACCTGATAGATGAAGCCTGCGCCATGATCCGCACGGAAATCGATTCCATGCCTTCATGTCTGGATGAAGTCTCCCGCAGGGCAATGCAGCTTGAAATAGAAGAAACAGCATTAAAAAAGGAACGTGATAAAGCAAGCAAAGAAAGGCTTTTGATTATTCAAAAAGAGCTGGCCGATTTAAAGGGGACCAGGGACTCAATGCAGGCTCAGTGGGACATGGAAAAAAACGCCATTAAAAAAGTCCAGGCCATACGGGCTGAGATTGAAAAAATTCGCTATGAAATTGAGGCAGCAGAACGGAGTTATGACCTGAACAGGGTTGCAGAGCTGCGGCACGGACAACTTCCTGAATTGGAAAGGCGTTTGGAGAATGAAGAAAAAAATCGTACAAATGAAGAATCAGGAAGCACTCTTTTACGGGAAGAAGCCACGGAAAATGAAGTCGCTGAAGTCGTTTCCAGGTGGACACACATACCGGTGACCAGACTCATGGAAGGGGAAAAAGAGAAAATTCTGCGTCTTGATGATATTCTGCATAAACGTGTCATAGGACAAAATGAAGCTGTAACACTTGTTGCCGATGCTGTTATAAGGGCAAGGTCAGGGATAAAGGATCCTGGACGTCCCATTGGAACCTTTATCTTTCTGGGACCCACAGGGGTTGGAAAGACTGAACTTGCCAAAACCCTTGCCCATACGCTTTTTGATTCCGAAGATAATATGATCCGCATAGATATGAGCGAATATATGGAAAAGCATACTGTTTCACGGCTCATCGGAGCTCCTCCAGGATACGTGGGTTTTGAAGAGGGGGGACAGCTTACAAAAACCGTACGGAGAAAGCCTTACTCCGTGATCCTTTTTGATGAAATAGAAAAGGCGCACCATGATGTTTTTAATCTGCTTCTTCAAATTTTTGATGATGGAAGGCTCACGGATGGTCAGGGAAGGACTGTTGATTTTAAAAATACAGTTATTATAATGACAAGTAATGTGGGGTCCCTATATCTGCAAAACGGTATGACCGAAACAGGGGAAATTAAAAAAGGGGTCAAAGAGGAAGTAATGGGCGAATTAAGACAAACTTTCAGGCCGGAATTTTTAAATAGAGTGGATGACATTGTCGTCTTCAAGCCCCTGACTTTAAATGAAGTTGAGCAGATAGTCGAATTATTGACCCAGGAGCTTTCAAAACGTTTGGAAGACCGGCATATCTCTCTGAAAATAACCGATGGAGCATGTAAGTTTATAGCAAAATCAGGGTATGATCCTGTTTACGGGGCCAGGCCGCTTAAACGATACATCCAGCGGGAAATTGAAACCAAAATAGGCAGGGAGCTCATTGCCGGTGATATTCTGGAAGGATCGGTAATTCATGTGGATGTTAAAAACGGAGAAATTCAGGTGAATATATGATAATCGATAATTTTTTTCAGGTTTTGTTCACCCTTCAAGGATGATGGTTTTTTGAAATCCCATACTTTTTTATATCTTTGATAAAAAAAAATCATATAAACCTTGAAATAAATATTATTATTTGATAGAAAGAGAACCTAATGTGGTGGGTGTAGCTCAGCTGGTAGAGCACTGGGTTGTGGCCCCGGTTGCCGAGGGTTCAAGTCCCTTCACTCACCCCATTTTTTATAAGCGCCCGTAGCTCAGCTGGATAGAGCGCCGGACTTCGAATCCGTAGGCCGCAGGTTCGA
>CAZNFB010000222.1:0-4757 GCA_964572105.1 uncultured Desulfobacteraceae bacterium | reverse complement strand
TCAAAGGCCGAATACGTATAGTATGCAACCTTTAATGCGCCTTGTATATTGGCCACAATCCTGCGCTGTTTCTGTTCAACTTATTTCATCTTAGTTCCTAAATAATTGATCACGCCTTTTTTTTGGTATAAATCTTTATAATGCTTCACCAAAAACATCCCGAAGCTCGTCAAAAATTTCGCCCATTGTTGCATACTCTCTAACTGCTTCAATAAACAGGGGGAGCAGGTTCACGCTTTCATCTTCAGCTGCATCTCTTATTCTACGGACGCAAGCGTTAACTTTTTCATTATCACGATTTTTCTTTAACTCGGCAAGGCTCGCTATTTTTCTTGCTTCAACTGTTTCACGTATTTCAGGATCATACTGTACCGTTCTTGGAGTGGTGACTTCTATTTCATCTGCATCGTTATATTTATTCACACCAACCTGGACTGCAGACCCATCTTCCATCTTTTTTCTCCAGTCGTCCGAAGCGCGCATGATCTCAGTTTTCATCCATCCGCTATCTACAGCCTCCACAGCCCCTCCCATTTTATCGATTTTGTCCAGAATCTCCATGATCTCTTCTTCATATTGACTTGTAAGTGATTCGATATAATAGGAACCGGCAAAGGGATCATACACATCACAAAGCCGTGCTTCTTCCATGATAATTCTTGCACCGTCCTCTTCTATCTGTTGCGCTTCCATGCTGTGGCCAAGACCAAGGGGTTCATCATAAGCAGGGGAACAAACAGGAGGCTCCCCGATCATTGCGCTGAATACAGCACTTATGGTGGAGCGCATAACATTATTTATGGGACGCTGTTTGGTGGCAGTCCAGAACCCGCACAAAACACCCCCCAGATCTCGTATGATCCAGTTCTGCGGATTTTTTGACCCGATTACATCACGCATGGTTTTGGCCCATACACGCCGGCCAGCACGTCGGGCTGAGAGTTCTTTTAATACCTCCATGCCGCCGCCAAAGCCTAACCAGGTCATGCGCCTGGCGAATTTGTCAACATCAAGTCCGGCATCAATCCCTAATTTATAATATGCTATGGCATTGGCTATTGTAAAGGCTATGGTTTGTGCCGGGGTTGCTCCAAACTCCCTCATGTGAAAACCGCTGATACTCATGATATTAAACCTGGGCATATGCTCAGTACAAAAAGTCATTGTATCTCTTTGCATACGCATGGAATGTTTCACCGGAAATATTTGAGTTCCCCTGGCAACATATTCTTTTAAAATGTCATTTTGCGGTGTTCCCTGCAATTTATTAAGGGGAATTCCTCGTTTTTCAGCAAGTACCGCATACATTGCAATAAAAAAATTGGAACTACCGTTTACAGTCCAATTCGAAGCAATCTTGTCAAGATCCATATCCCCTGTAAAGGCTTCATATATTATTTCAAAGTCACGCAAAGAATCGATAGCAACCCCCACTTTGCCTACTTCACCTTCTGCAAATTCATCGTCGGAATCACGACCGGTTTGTGTGGGAAGATCGCAGGCAAGATTGGGCCCGCCAACCCGGAAGCCTTTTTCACGCACGTCAATATAATAATCTCTGGTATCTTCAGGGGTTCCAAACCCTGAATAGCGGCCGGCACGCTTGGCTTTAGTCTTGGCCCCTGTTGAACTTCCTTTGCCCCATGCAAGCTGAATAGAATTTACAGGAAATTTACCAGGAACATATGGGGGAACACCAGGAAAACCTACATCGTTAAGGAAATCAAAATCTTTTATATCAAGAGGGGTATAGAATTTAGTTGGATTTTCCGTTAATTTCAATTTTTCCAAAGCTTTATTTACAGGTCCGGCTTCCCATTTTTCTTTAGCTTCTTTTATTTTTTTCAATTCTTCGTCTTTAAAAATTGACATATTTTAATTCTCCTTTGATAATAGATAATAAACGGTTCTTATTTAAAAAAACACCATTAAAAATTATGTAATACTACAAATCTATTTTTTCAAAAATAATTTCTGAAGCTGTATACGGATCTATTTCCCTGTTAATAATTTTTTGAACATATTCATCAAAATATTTTTCTCCGTTTTTATTATTAAATATACGAGCTTCCACTATGTCCTTAACAAGACTAAGAAGCTGTTCTTTATCATATGCCTTTTTCTTTAGTAAACCTCTTGTTGTAAGATATTCTTTATGCCTTTTTATTCCACCAATCAATTTTGAAATACCTTCACTTTTTGTTGCTATTGTTTTGAAAATTTCAGGGCGCCAAGCATCTTTGCCGGAGGCAAATCTCAGCATGCTGTTAATATCTTTCGTGGTTTCATCAACCCCGTCACGGTCTGCCTTATTTACTACGAAAATATCTCCTATCTCCATAATCCCGGCCTTCATAGCCTGAATACTGTCTCCCATTCCAGGGGCCATAACAACGATGGTTGTGTAAGCCATTCTGGCAATTTCCAGTTCAACCTGTCCCACCCCGACTGTTTCAATAATTATTACATCTAAACCCATGGCATCCATAACATAAACTGCATCCCTGGTTGCCTTTGATAAACCGCCAAGATTTCCTCTGGTGGCCATGCTGCGGACAAAAACACCATCCCCCTCGTTTTTTTGCATTCTGATGCGATCACCAAGAACAGCACCTCCTGTAAAAGGGCTTGATGCATCAACAGCAATAACTCCCACGGTTAATTCTTTTTCTCTGCAGATACCAATTAACTCCGAAACAAGGGTGCTTTTCCCGGCTCCAGGAGAACCTGTAACACCTATCAAATAAGTTTTTCCTGTATGCGGAAAAATTTTTTTAATAATTTTAACAGCATCTTCCTTATTGTTCTCAATCCTGGTAATTAATTTGGCAGCTGAAACAATATCACCTGTTAATACCTTTTTTGTCAGTACGTCCATAAGTTAAGCCTTTGGATAAATAAGATATATGTTAAACTTTTTGATTTGTGAGCCTCTTTTTCAATGCAGGGTATGGACTTCTGAATCGTATCTATTTACTCCTGCATGTTGGAAACTGATTTTTTTGCCGGTGAGTGTTTCAAGTTCATCTGGAAATGAATATAAAGAATCAATGGATAAAAGGCCTGGGATATAGGACAAGGCACCTGTTTTATCAAGAAAACTTACTTTTCCAATGGTCATAATGATCGTCTCAGATTGATAAGAATATATCTCTTTGATTAATTCCAGTTTTGATTCTATGGGGAGTGAGAGGTCAATTATCACCATGTGAAAAGTATTATGCTTTACATGTTTTTTTACAGCCCTGATATTGTAATACCAGACCGGAATCAATGACTGCCAGATCAAATGATTTTGAATAAAATCAAATTTGTCGAAATAGTCGCTTATTACTAGAACAGAACTATGCGCTTTGATTTTTCCCATTTTTAGTTCTCCTTAAAAGGGATTTTTCCAGGAATGAATCTTGAGACAAAATTTTTCCAAAAAAAAACCCCAGATCGAATTTTTCGATCTGGGGTGCCCTATTTATGCCGCAGATAATTTATTTTACGCCCCCCTGCTTCGCGAGGGGGATGTATTTTGCTTTAGGCAGGTATTCTGGCTTTCGGGTCATCCTACTAACCGCGCCTTCCCATCCCTTTTTTCAAGATTTTAAAGCAGCTGATTATTCCGGTTAATGTTAAAAATTTATACCAGAATAAAAAATTATTCCTTGAAGGACAGTGACATTATGCAGTTTTCGTCTCCGATTACAGCGACGGGCTCGCTCCCGCTTTTAACGGGATTCCCTGTTATGCCTTAACGGCATCTAAAGCTATAGATCATAGGGTAACTGATATTGTTTTGATATGTCAAGTAAAAAAATAAGGAAATTTCAAATATTTCTTGCTTAATTAGTAACTATTCAGCATAGCTGCTGCCGTACATATTAGCTGAAGAGTTATTTTGATTGCAGGGGAATTGGAAGAAAATGGGGATAGATTTAAATGTGTGATTTTGGTTGTATTTTTTTCTTTATGCTTTTTGTAATTTCTGCTAATTAAAATGGTAAGACTCTTGTGAATGAACCTTTTAATACTTATGAATATACTATGGATTTTCAGTAATGTCAGGAAAAAAGCTTATATTTCAGGTTTTAAAAAGCGGGTTGGAAAAAAAGATACCTTGCTTATTACCTTATTTGGTAATATTATTACTTTATGCAATATCAGGTCACGATAAAAAGAAAAGTAAGTAAAGGACTGAATAAATTACCCAAAAATATTAAAAAATTACTCTTTTTGCTATTCGAAGATCTGAAAACTGATGGTCCCATTCAAAAAAGTTGGCATAATTTTTCACCATTGGGTGAAAACAAATACCATTGCCATTTGTCCTATCACCATGTGGCGTGTTGGACATGGCAGCATGGAGAAATTGAAATTGAGGTGTACTATGTTGGCTCTCGTGAAAAAGCCCCGTATTGAGTTATCCATTCAAGGTGAACATGTTGAAGAACTTCTTGATTGGATAAAAAAGAAATTTGATGTAAGTATTCTTTCTTCAGAAGTTGAAGTTAGTCTCCCCATAGAAGAAACTGATTTTTGGAAAGAAATGCAGTCAAATAGAGTGGGGAATCTTCTTGCTGGTGCCCGACTTAAGGCAAATCTTACACAAGTACAGCTTGCAGCAAAATTAAATGTTCGTCAGAATATGATCAGTGACTACGAAAGAGGAAAGAGAAGGCTTTCACCTTCAATGGCAAAAGGCATAGCCAGGATACTTAGTATTAAAAGTGACCATCTGCAATAGCTGAATGTTATACTATATATCT
>CAZNFB010000221.1:0-4758 GCA_964572105.1 uncultured Desulfobacteraceae bacterium | reverse complement strand
TCATAAAACTTATCATAAAGCATGGTTATTGAATTTAAAACAAAAAGGAGATTATTAAAAGATGTCGGGAAAAAAAAAGGATAGATTAGACAAAGGAGCAATTGTACAAAAAGATCGTGAAACTTTTGCAATAGTTCCCCACTTGCCTGGTGGTATATGCAGCCCGGAAATTTTGCGCAAGATTGCTGATGCAGCTGAAAAATACACTGCTGCTGCCATTAAAGCAACTGGTGCCCAGCGTCTTGCCATTGTGGGCATCAAAGAAGAAGATCTCGATAATATTTGGCAGGATCTCGGCATGAAGCCCGCAGCAGCGGCGGGGATGTGTGTAAGAAGTGTAAAATTTTGTCCCGGCACTACTTTTTGCCGCCTTGGACAGCAGGATGCCGTTGGTATTGGAATGAAACTGGATGAACTTTATCATGGTTATGAACTTCCATCAAAGTTCAAGATAGGTGTGTCAGGCTGTACCAATTGCTGCTCTGAATCCTGGGTAAAGGATATTGGTTTGATAGGGACTAAAAAGGGATGGAAGGTGGTTGCAGGTGGAAATGCTGCATCCCGTCCCATGATTGCCCAGGTATTGGCAGAAGGGCTCACCGATGACGAGGCCCTTGATCTTATTAAGAGGACCATAGAACGGTTTAAAAAATATACAAAGCCCATGCGGTTGGGAAAGCTTATTTTAGAAGTTGGAATTGATGTTTTAAAAAGAGAATTAGGTGTTGAAACCGGAACAGCTATTTCTGATAATATAGATACATCGAAAATAAATGAAAAGGCCTTCTTTAATATAAACTATGGAGTATATGTAGTAGGTTCAGTTAAAGATGGTAAATCAAATGGGCAGATAGCAAATACTGTTTTTCAGGTGAGTGATGATCCCCCGACAATTGCCGTGAGTATCAATAAAAATAACCTGACCCATGAATATATAAAAGATTCCGGTGTGTTCAGCGTTTCAATTTTATCAGAAGAGACTCCCATGCCTTTTATTGCAAATTTCGGTTTTAAATCGGGACGGGATATTAACAAGTTCGGAGAGATAGAATACAAAACAGGAATAACCGGTGCACCAATTATCATGGATAATGTATTAAGTTTTGTAGAGGCAAAGGTGGTCAGCGAAATAAGCGCAGGGTTCCACACCATTTTCATGGGGCAGATTCAAAGCGCTGATGTAATCAGGCAGGGGAATCCCATGTCTTATGCATATTATCATAATGTTAAAAAAGGGACTGAGCCGCCTAATGCCCCCACCCATAGAAAGGAAGACCTCACTAAAAAAACCAAAGGGGATCTTTATCGTTGCGAGGTATGCGGATATATCTATGACCCTGCAGAGGGTGATCCAGATGGCGGAATCAAACCAGGAACGGATTTTAAGGATATTCCCGAGACCTGGGAATGCCCGGTTTGCGGAGTAAAAAAGAGTAATTTCGTAAAAATATAATAAATCAGTAATTAAAAAATTGAGACCTGTGCGGTTTTATTAAAAAGCCAACCGCACAGGTCAAAAAATTGCATCTATTACTGACTTCGTTTACCCTTTACCCGATCAAATACCATCAGGTATGGTATCTGGGTGGTCATTTATAAAGCGATAAAGTGTTGCTCTTCCAACATCAAGTCTTTTTGCAGCTTTTGCTTTATTCCCACCTGTTTGGACAAGGGCGTTTTTAACAGATTCCTGGTCAAGTTTTTTTAAACGGCCGGGGGCCTGTTTTTTTTCAAAGTTGTTTTTTATAAGCTCATCAGGAAAATTATTCGAGGTTATGGTCTCACCCCTGCATTTGATGGTGGCAAACTGGATGATATTTTCAAGTTCTCTGATATTGCCGGGCCATGAGTAGTCCATCATAACTGAAAGAGCTTCGCTGGAAATTTTCTTCTGTGTTTTACCAGTTTTTTTAGATGCCTGCCTTAAAAAGTGTTTTACCAGAAGGGGTATGTCATTTTTTCGTTTTTCCAAAGGAGGAATATTGAGGGGAATAACATTGAGCCTGTAATACAGGTCTTTTCGAAAATTTCCCTTTTGAGTCTCTTCCTTAAGCTTTTTGTTTGTTGCGCTGATAATTCTTGTATCCACGGTTATCAGTTTTTCAGATCCTACTTTTTCAACAACACCTTCCTGTAAAAAACGTAAAATTTTTACCTGGGCCTGTTTAGGCAATTCTGCTATTTCATCCAGAAAAATTGTTCCGCCATGGGCAAGCTCAAATCGGCCTTTTTTGTCACGTATTGCCCCTGAAAAAGCTCCTTTTACATGCCCGAAAAGCTCACTTTCAACAAGCCCTTCAGGGAGCGCTCCGCAGTTTATCGGCACAAAAGGCCCGTCTTTGTGAACGCTTTCATTGTGGATTGCCCGGGCAACAAGCTCTTTTCCTGTGCCGGTTTCTCCATGAATATGAACAGGAACTGTATACGCAGCCAACTCTATGATCTGCTGAAAAATATCGATCATCACAGGGGTCTGGCCGACAATATCTGAAAATTTGGAAAGCTTCCCCGCCATGATCTCCAGATTTATGATTTCAGTAATATCTTTAAATGTCGCAAGTACTCCAAAATCTATTTCATCCTCATCTTTCATCATAACCACAGACATTTCAAGCTTTCGATTGTCACCATTTTTAGTGATAATATTAATTGAATATTTTGAAGCTTTTGAAAGTGAGGGGCCTTCTCCGCAAAAAGAACATAGCTCTCCGCAAAAGGGGGAGCCAAATACCTCGTGGCAGTCCTTCCCCTCAGCATCTTTTTTGCTGTATTCAGTTATTTCTTCAGCTTTTTTATTAAAATAGAATATACGCCGGTTTAAATCATGGGCAATTACACCATCCTGAAGATTATCAAGGATCAGCTTTAGATTATTGTTGTTGCAGGAAATTTTTTTTAGGGACGCTGTAGTCATAATCAGTATTGATATTATAATTGAGCAGGATTGTCAAAAAAAAACAATATCCCGATAATCATCAAGGAGTTTCAGTGAACTATCCAGGTCGTCAAAGGAGAATACTTCAATGGAAACAATTCCTGTGAATTTTTTTAATATATTTAATATGGTTTCGATTTTTTTCCCCTCGAGCCTGGCCAAAGAAATGTGATCCCTTTTATTTTCAACTCCATGTATGTGAATAATGGAGATTCTGTCGATATATTTGTTAAAAAAAGTTAGCGGATCAATTTGCAGCAGCATAAGGTGGCCTGTATCCATGCATATTGAAAAGGGAAAATCCGTTATTATTTTTTCTATCCATTCAAAGGGGTAAAGGAGTGTTTCAATAGATATCTTTTCAGGCTTTATTCCTGATGCAGCAAGTTTTTCCATGCTTTTAAATGAATGATACTTCCATTTTTCCATATCTTTTGAAAAAGGCTCTATATGAAGGGTATAGGTGGAGCAGGGGAGGGGAGATGTAAGATTGACAATCTGTTTGATTGTATCCATGGCATAATTTCTTGCAGATAAATCTTCAGACCCCAGATAAATATCCATGGGAAGGTGAATATTATATGAAATTGAAAAATTGTCGGCAATTGCTGCAAGCTGTTTGATTTCCTCTTTGTCAGGGAGGCTTTCCCGGCCGCTTTCAAAAAGCAAGATCTCTATCTCATCTAAATAGGGGGCAAGCTTTTTAACATTGGGAAGAATTTTGTCAGGATAAATATAAGATGTTGTCCCTATGCTAAAGGGAAAAATTCCTTTGTAGGATTTTGAAAGGTCAGGTAACAGGTTGTTTTTGTCCTGAAAATTGTTCATATGCAGCATCCCATGGATATAATAAGAAAAAGAAAAGCTTCCACAATTTCGGTCATTGATCCCAGCATATCTCCGGTGATACATCCAATACGTTTTTTATAAAACATGATAATAATAACCACCAGTATAATAAAAGCCAGATTGAGCAATATCATTTTAAAGCCAATAAAAAAAGAAAGAGCAAAAGGTATGGATAAACCCCAGAAATCGGTTAGCTTTAATGGATTGGCGAAATGGGCTTTTCCTGTTCCTTCCTCTCTTCCGTATTCGAAATAATATATTCCAAAGAGTATAGCCCCCCTTGCGTAGGCCGGTATTATAATAAGGAGTAAACTTCGATTGGAACCGATTCCCATTATACCGCACCACTTGATCAGCAGAACAGAGAAGATTGCGGCAAGGGCCATTGTCCCCAGCCTGCTGTCCTTCATAATTAAAAGAGCCTGATCTTTTGTACGGATGCCTAAAAGACCGTCTGCTGTATCCCCAAGGCCGTCCACATGGAATGCTCCTGTTAAAATTATAAGAAGGACTACATCAAGAAGGGATGCAACCTGCTGCGACCATAACATAAGGGCAATCTGGTCAAAGATTGATATGATAACACCCAAAAAAATTCCCACAAGGGGGAAGTACTGGTGCATTTTTTTTATGTCGAGAGTCTCAGTTTTTCCAACAGGAAGAATTGTCATAAACTGTAATGCAGAAATAAATAGCTTCATTTTTTTTGTACGCCTCCCCAAGTTTTGACCGCTAAAACAGTGAAATTATTTATGTGACGGTCTATATATTATACACCCAAGCTCCATGGGTCAATAATTTGATTCTTCATATAAATATTTTTGTTTCTCCAGGTTCTCCATACTCAAGCATATGGTTTTGTATTATATTTTCCAACCCGCCAAGGCTTTCATTGGTTAGCGCTTTGGGTTCACAATATCTAATACAATTAAAGCAGAGGAGGCAATTATCTCCAATTTTGGGCCATGGGCTCA
>CAZNFB010000220.1:0-4773 GCA_964572105.1 uncultured Desulfobacteraceae bacterium | reverse complement strand
TGGGCCAAAATCCTGCGCTATTTCTGCTCAACTTATTTCATCTCCGTTCCTAACCCGATTTTAAAATTTGGCATAAGGCCAGAGGAGTGAGGCGTATATAATACGCAGGCGACCGATAGCGGAGTGGAATTATTTATGTAACGATCCATAGCTGCGCTGATTTGAATAATCCCGTGGAAATGGTTTAGCATTATAAAGTGCGCGGAATGGAATATGGTTAATTCGCTTTTTTACAATATTTTATAAAAGATTGAACGCAGGATGTTTCTCCGTTTTTGCAGGAATTGATATAATTCATAAAGCTGATAAATTTTTCCATGGATACCGCATCCATAGCATGTTCCATGCGGCATGCCGTAGTGTTTGCTGTTTCTTCATCTACCTGAAGCACATTGAGCAGAAAAGCATGGAAAATATTATGCCGCTTGGTTACTTCTTCGGCAATGACGCATCCTTTTTCTGTTAGAGTAATATAACCATACTTTTCCCAGTTAATCAGACCTTTTTTGTTGAGGGATTTCAGTGCCCCTGTAACAGAGCCTGGAAGTACCCCCATTTTTTCAGCAATATCCTTTCCCCTTGCTACTTTTTTTATTTTTTCCAGTGCGAGTATTGTTTCAAGATAATCTTCAAGATTTGCAGAGAGCATCTCCTTTTTCATAAATTCCCCCTTAAATTTTTTAGGAATCATAACTTTTTTTGGTCATCAGGTCAACTTATAAAATCTCTTTTACATTCGTCCTTATCCCTGTTTTTTTTGGGGACTTAAGGAGTATACTCAGGATAGCTCCTATTGATAAAATAATACCTCCTGTTAAAAAGGCTGCTGAATAATATCCAGTTTTATCGTAAATATAGCCGGCATATGGGGCTCCTATTGCCCCTGCGGAAGTTCCTCCAAAAATCAGGACTCCAAAGATAGTACCAGAATAGGCTGTCCCAAAAAAATCGATATTTTTTTTAATAATTAAAGGTAAGGTACCTCCGTATCCCAAACCGTAAAGCGTTGCGACAATGTACATTTCTTGTAAAGTATTTGCCCGTATCAGTGAAAACAATAAAATTGCCTGGAGCATAAGAGATGCAGGCAGCAGGTTTTTTGAATTGTATCTGTCTGCTGCTCCTCCAATGGCTATTCTTCCTATTATGCCGCTTCCTCCAATCAGGGTCAGAACAAAAGCTGCCTGAATATGCCCAAACCCCATATCATCCATATGGGCGACCAGGTGCGTGGTGACAATGGTGAGGCCAAAAATAAGTGTGACAAAGATACCCAGCAACAGCGTGAACGCCGGGGTTTTCACCGCTTCCTTTAACCGGTAATCTTTGTTTATGAGTTTGTTATTTTCTTTTTGGATATTATTATCCGGTCTCTCCAAAATATTTACAGATGGCTCTCTAAAGAACATTGTTACAGGAAACCCAATAACTCCAATGAAGAGTCCCATGATAATCAATGATGTTCTCCAGCCATATGTTGTAATAAGATATCTGGTACATGGGGGAAAGATTATCTGTCCCACACCAACTCCGGCTGCTACAATACCGATGGCCAGGCCTCTTTTTAATACAAACCACCTTGTGACAGCTGTAATGGGGGGAACATATGCTGCACCCATTCCGAATCCTACTATTACGCCGAAGGATAAATAAAGATGAACAGGTTCTGTGATTTTTGACATGAAATAATATCCCATGGCGATAATAATTGTGCTCACCGATGTTACCCATCGGGCACCGTATTTATCACTTAAATATCCCATGAGGATTCCGGAGGCGCCATGGATGAACATATATACCGCGATGGCCCCCGAAGTGAGGGCTCTGTTCCAGCCAAGTTCAGAGAGAATAGGCTTTAAAAAAACGCCAAAACAATAGTATGAACCATATAAAAGCATTACCAGGAAAAAACCGGCCAGCACCACATCCCATGCATTATCCTGGGTATCTAAATTTAATTTTTCCAGCAACCTGTTTTTCAATTTGTCTATACTCCCTGTGCGGTGAAATAGTTTTATAACCTGAGTTCATCGAAAATGCGAAAAAAAGCGGATATGTCATCTTCATTATTGTAAAAATGGGGTGATATTCTGATGCTCCCATTACGAAGGGAGAGCATAATTTTTTTTGAAATCAAAAAATTATAACATTTTACAGGGTCATTCCAAGGCTTAAATGATAAAATTCCAGAGCGGTTTTCCCTGTTTGATGGCGAAATAATATGAAGGCCACGTTCGTCAAGGTGTTTTCTAAAAATATCATTGAGGCGTAAAACTTTATAATAAATGTTTGGAATTCCAATCTCTTTCAGCAAATTTAAAGCCGCACCCAATCCGAAAATTCCTGAAATATTCATTGTGCCAGGTTCAAATTGCAGGGCATTTTTTTTGAGGGTAAAGTCAATATTAAAATCTTCTTCATTAATAACACTCTTCCATCCCAGGTTAAATGGGGTTAACAGGTCGTTGACCTGTTTGTTGATAAAAAGTATGCCGATTCCCATGGGCCCAGTTAACCATTTGTGTCCTCCTGCTGAAAGGAAATGAATGCCGCATTCTTTTACATCTAAAGGGATAACCCCCAGGCTTTGAATTGCATCAACAAATAAAAATATTCCTTTTTTTTTGCAAAAATTTCCAAGCTCAGGAAGATTTGCAGCAAACCCTGACAAATAATCAACAGAACTCAATGCTATCATTCTTGTTCTTGGGGTCATTTTTTTTTCAATATCTTTTAAATTTATACAACCATTTTGTCGTTGTACAAAATTAACCTGCACCCCTTTTTTTTTTAGATTTAGCCATGGGTAAACATTGGAGGGAAAATCGGGTACAGGTATAATTACTTCATCTTTCTTTTTCCAGTTAAAGCCTGATGCAATTATACTGATTCCTTCTGATGTGTTTCCGGTAAAGGCTATTTCATCAGAATCGGCATTGATTATAGAAGCAGCCGACCTGCGAACAGCCTCAACCCGCTTAATCCAGTTAAAGTATTCTCTGCTCCCCTGGTTTGCATTTTCGTTATAAAAATCTGTAACCGCCTTAACAACCTTTAAAGATACAGGGGATGCGGCTGCATGGTTCAGGAAAATATAATCTTGCGTAACAGGGAAGCAGGAGCGATGGATATCAGTTTTCATAGCAAAATAGAGCGTCCTTTATTTTCAGATTACACCTGAATCTATAAATATTCGGGTTACGGGTTAGGCTTTTAGAAGTAGGGGCACGGTGCGCCGTGCCCTTAAGGAACGAGGACGAAATAACTTCGGCCATACACTTGTCACACCTAATGGCTCATGTGACCGATAACGCACCCAAAATCTTTATCTTAGGAACGGGGACGAAATAAGTTCGCAATTTTAAGTGTTGAGGCGCCTGCCTGGCAAGGCGCGAAAGTGTAGGAATATCAAGATATTGCTACGCTTTTGTAACGCAGTCAGGCAGGATGGATCGACGCTTAAAATACCAAGTTATTTCGTCCTCGTTCCTTAGGGTCTATAACATTTTTAGCATTAAGGGAATGGCAACAAAGGTGCCAATGCCGCTTCCGATATTAGTAAAAATTACAATAAGGAGTATCCGTGTGAGTCTGTTTTTCCAGAATCCCTTTATGGAAAGTATGTCGCCGGAAAGATTTTCAAGATCCATAACTTTTGGTTTTCTAATGATGGCCTCCACAAGTCCTGAAACCCACCCTGCTGCGATCATTGGATTTAAAGAGGTTAAAGGTGCTGCCAATACGGATGACAGAATGGTTAAAGGATGGGCCAGTGCCAGGGCTGCTCCCAGTCCGGCCAGAACACCATTTGCAATAATCCACCATTTAATCATATGAATGCCGGCATTTGTTTCCCCATAAAAAAATCCAATTACAAAAAGTGCACAAATAATTAAAGGGAACCCCCATTTTAGAATAGATGACATTTTTCTTTTTGGCGGAAGGGTTTCCAGTTCCTTAATATCCGGATCTGTATTAATATATTTTTTAATCCCTGGAATATGTCCTGCGCCAACCACAGCCACAATCTTTTTGCCAGGGGCAGATTTTATTTTGCTGGCAAGGTACATATCCCTTTCATCTATAAGAATGGTCTTGATAATGGGCTGAATTCGTCCTATTTCCGAAAGAAGAGTTTCAAGCACATCTTCTTTTTTCATTTTCTCAATATCTTCTTTGGTTATGTCATTTATTTGGCCCAGTGAAAAAAGGAATTGAAATATCAGTTTGATTTTGCCCCATAATCCCAGGGCCCCCCATGTCCTTGAGAGTGTGATGTGTATATCCCTGTCGGCAAGATGAATTGCAGCCCCCACTTCATCCGCGGTTTCCATGGCCTTTAACATTTCCTGGCCAGGGGTAATGTCAAAATTGCTGGCTACCCTTTTTTGAAAGGATGCTAAAAGAAGGTTGGAAAGAAGAAGAAATGTTTTTTTTTCCTTTATTACCTTTATTACATCCATCTCCTGCCATTTTTGCTTTTGTGTGATGGTTTGGTACCTGGATTCGCACAATTCAACACACACGGTTTCCGGGTTATTTGTTTTTATGGTAGAGATTACAAGATCAACACTTTCCTTTGACACATGGGCAGTGCCGATAAGAAGAATCTCTTTGCCGTCTATATTCAGAGGATGGAGCATGCTGGCATCTGTTTTTATCATATATTACTCCTTGTAAATAGTGTGCTATCTGAATATAGTTAAATGAGTTTTATGTCAATTTTTAACAGTTGAACAGTGACTATTTTTTTATCCGGTGATTAAAAAAACT
>CAZNFB010000219.1:0-4793 GCA_964572105.1 uncultured Desulfobacteraceae bacterium | reverse complement strand
TAGATGGACCAAAAGACAAACAATTTCGTTCAAGTAATTTCATTTCCGATCCTTAAGATTGATAACTCCTTTAAATATACTATACAGTTGCAATCAATAAATAAAAAAAATATTATTCAGATTATTTGGGGTATTCTTCTTGCTGTTGTTGGCGCATCTGTTATATATAATGTCCCTCAAAAAATAATTGAAATTCAAAATTCAAAACTTTCCACTTCCAGCCTGCTGTTTCTCAAATTTTCTTTTTATTTTTTAGGTCTATTACTCCTTGCCGGTGGAATAAAAAAAATTATTGATAATTATCGTAAAGTAATAAACGATAATATTGATAAAAAATAAAAATTGTTTTCTTATAAAATTAAAATTCAGGTTTACATATTGAGAACAATTGTCCAATTAACTTAACAATGCAACCACTATTAATTGATTAGGACAATACCATGGCTTACCCGACAAAAAATAATTCCAGCGCCCTTTTTATAACGCCAAGAAATAAACCTGACGCATCTACAAAAGATCCTTTACAACCTGCTGCCCCATCCCCTGACAATTTGTCAACCAGACAGCATCTGAAAACAGAAATCGGGATATCTTCCAATCTCCAGGATATATTCAAAAAAATTAACACAGCATCAAATATTGACGATATTTTATTCGGATTGATCTCTGATATTAATTCAACATTTAATTCTGAAAGGGTTACCATATTTGTTGTTAATGGGGTTAAAAGAGAATTGGTATCCCGTGTGAAATCGGGAGATGAAATAGAAAAAATCCAAATCCCTGTGAGCACCTCAAGCATTGCAGGTTATTCCGCTTTTAAGCAGAAAATCATCAATATTCAAAATGCCTATGACAAAAATGAACTTAACACCATTAACCCTGACATCTCTTTTGATAGTACCTGGGATCTAAAAACCGGCTTTACCACAAAACAGATTCTTACCGCCCCAATTATCTTCAAGTCACTTTTACTTGGTGTTGTCCAATTAATAAATAGAAGAGAATTCGGGCCTTTTTCAAAGGATCATGAATCTTTAATAAAAGAGTTAGCTGCATTAATCGGAACAGCTCTATATAATCAAAAACGTGATGCAAAGGGAAAATTAAACAAATTTGAATACCTTCTTGAAAATTATATTTTAACGCAAAAAGAGCTTAAAAAAGCCATATCCGATGCCGGGAGTACTGACGAATCAGTTGAATCTTTTCTGATCTCCCGCCTTAAAATACCTAAAAAGGATATAGGAGAATCCTTAAGTAAATTTTATAAAACAGAATTTATTTCTTTTAACACTAATACGGCCATTCCAGGGGAACTTCTTGCCAATTTAAAAGTTCCCTTTCTTCGTAAAAATCTATGGGTTCCCTTCCGATCTGAAGATAACAAAATTATTCTGCTCATAGATAATCCCCATGATCTCCACAGAATTGACGTTATTAAATCACTTTTTCCCGGCAAAAAACTTGAATTTAGAATTGCATTAAAGGAAGATATAGTAAAATATATTGATCTTTTTACCCAGGACGAAAAAGAACTGGCCGGAATCGAAGCTATTATTTCACAACTGTCTGATGAAGAGGATGTGGTTGATGAGGATGTGGACTCAATCGATGAAGCAAACAGCGCAGTTGTTCAGCTTGTAAATAAAATAATCATTGATGCACACATGCGAAAAGCTTCTGACATCCACATAGAGCCCCTTCCTGGTAGGGAGAATACCCGTGTCAGAATTCGGGTTGACGGTTCATGCACAACATATCAGACCATTCCCTACAGCTACAGAAACGCTGTGGTGTCACGTATTAAAATCATGTCTGATCTCGATATAGCAGAACGGCGCAAACCACAAAGTGGTAAAATAAAGTTCAAAAAATATGGGGGCCTTAATATTGAACTAAGGGTCGAAGTCGTACCGACTGCAGGGGGAATGGAAGATGTGGTAATGCGTATTCTTGCTGCAGGGGAACCAATCCCCCTTACTGATATGGGGTTTTCAAAAAATAATTTTGAAAACTTTAAAAGTATAATAACACAACCATATGGAATCATTTTTGTCTGCGGTCCCACAGGTTCAGGAAAAACCACTACTCTCCATTCAGCACTGGGTTTTATTAATAAAACAGAAACAAAAATATGGACAGCAGAAGACCCCGTTGAAATTACCCAGCGAGGATTAAGGCAGGTTCAGGTAAAACCCAAAATAGGATTTGGCTTTGCCGAAGCCATGCGTTCATTTTTAAGAGCAGATCCCGACGTGATAATGGTGGGGGAGATGCGTGATAAAGAGACAACTCAAATAGGCATTGAAGCATCATTAACAGGGCATATGGTTTTTACAACGCTGCATACCAACAGTGCCCCTGAAAGTATCACAAGACTTCTTGATATGGGAATGGATCCTTTTAATTTTGCTGATGCTATTTTAGGTATTCTTGCCCAGCGTCTTGTCCGTACACTATGTAAGGATTGCAAAGAACCTTATTCCCCCACACAAGCAGAATACGATGAACTGGTCAGGGAATACGGCAAAGAAACCTTTGATAGAGAGGTGAAAATAGAATATTCAGATAGCCTGAAATTGTACAGAGCTAAGGGGTGTGACAGATGTAACGATACAGGATACAGGGGGAGAATGGGAATACATGAGCTTTTAATAGGGACAGATGCTCAAAAAAAATTAATTCAAGGCAAATCACAAATTGACGAGGTACGTACACAGGCCGTTGAAGACGGAATGACCACCCTTAAACAAGACGGCATAGAAAAAATTTTTAAGGGGAACACGGATCTTACACAGGTCAGAAAGGTTTGTATAAAATAATCTCCAGACTCTTCACCCCCAGGCTATGGATTTGTCGCCTTAATAAACTTTTTTAATTGTTTTTCATAATATGCTTTATCATTTTTTTCAGCAAGTTGGGCAGCATTTTTTGCTGTTTCAATTGCTTTTCCAAAAAGGCTGCATGCATAATAACTTTCAGCAAGGGTGTCTAATATATAAGGGGCCGTCAACAAACCCAAAGCCCTTTTAGCCAAAAAAACAGCTTCTTCAGGATCCCTTAACCTATCATCATCGCATGTAGCGTAAAGCCACGCAAGATTATTCAAAGCCCCTGGGTTATCCATATTTAAAGAAAGGGACTTTTTATATGATTTTATTGCATTTTCATATCTTTTTTTATTTAAATACCAATCCCCCATTGCTGCGTAAAAAACAAAATCATCATAATTCTTATCAAGGCGATTGTGCAAAATATTTTCAATAACATTATCCTTTAACACTCTTCCCTTTGTACCGAAGTTCAACTGATACCCGGTCAACCCCACCAAAAGGATAAAAAAGGCATACGCAACAATTATTCTTTTTATTTTCCTGTCATGCAAGGTTATCCATTCCATGTTCCTCTCACATTTTTCAAGAAAATCGACTCTCTCCCTGATACTAAAATGGTGCCAGCTGGGTTTATCCCAGGAATCTCTGCTGAATTTTGCAATCTTTACAAATGTTGATATAAGCGGCCTTGCACTGCCAAACATTTTAAAAACATACGCATCCGCCTGTCGTTCACAATTACGCATAAAATAACCAAAAAAATACCGAAACCAGACAATAAACATTATAACGACCAAAATGCTATATATAATTGAATTTATGGCAGATTGGTTTTGAAAGGGACCATCCATTAAATAAAAAAGAGATTCTGACTCAAAAAGAACATATAAAATAATATCAGAAATAACATATAAAAAAAGAATGTATCCGATTAAAAAAAATAGATAAAATAGAATATGCTTATTTTTTACGTGCCCTATTTCATGGGCTATCACAGCATCTGTCTCTTCCGGCGTAAGCAGACTTAAAAGAGATTCAGTAACAAGAATATATCTGCATTTTTTTGTAAGTCCCATAACCCCTGCTGTAATCATTTTTCCATCAAATATTGACCAGTAGTAAATACCGGCACACTCAAAACCTGCTTTTTTACATAATTCTGTTATCCTTTCACGGTAATATCCATGCTCAAGGGGTCTGCACCTCCATATTTTCAATATCAAGGCAGGTCCAAAAATAGAAAAGAAAATCAAAAAAACAAGAAAAAAGATTACCCCCCCTTCCCTGGTTCCAAGGAATTGTTTTAAAAAATTAAAAGGGAGGATATTGACAATGTCCAAAAGCACGGAGAAAATGAACCATGGCAGAATAACCGGAACAGATAATGAAATATTGGACCAGATATATGAGCCCCACGATACCTCTGATCCATGGAGCATACCATGGGACTTGTAGGCACAACTCCATATTATAAAAAAATAAAACAGAAAAAGAAGAAAAAATAAAAATGCTTCAATACTGGGGAATATTGAGAATAAAAGAAATTTCTCAGTATATAACAGAAGGTTCAGGCAATATATATTTACAACAAAAATGACTATTGCCACTATTGACTGACAAGTTACAATCCGGGCAAACCTGGTGTCAAGGCCGATGATATTCCCTTTTAAAATTGTTCTTTCAAGTTTCAGGAAAAAAAATTTATTTAAGACGAAAAAAAACAAAACTAAAGAAAAGGAAAAAAATGCAACCTTAAAAGGTGACTGGCCCGCATCGTATAAAGGTTGATGATAAGATGCGTAAATCATCAATGCTATTATGAAATATATTATATTACCGAACATAAAAGGAAAACAGCCCTTTCTCCAATCAGTTTAATAATGCAATAAAAAAGGTAACTATTCAGCGTCGCTTGTTTAAAAATGCCGAATTTTTTATGTTACTACTCACATTTAG
>CAZNFB010000218.1:0-4866 GCA_964572105.1 uncultured Desulfobacteraceae bacterium | reverse complement strand
ATATATGGCGGCCATGGAAAAGCGAAAAAATTCGAACCACCTGCCCCTATTGCGGCGTGGGCTGTCAGCAGATGCTCCATGTTCAGGATGGAAAGATTGTCAAAGTTACCGGCGTGGAAAATGCTGAACCGAATAAGGGGAGGTTGTGCGTCAAGGGGCGTTTTGGATACGACTTTATCTACTCAAAAGAGCGTCTTACAACCCCGCATATTAAAGAAAACGGTGAATTTCGCGAGGCTTCATGGGATGAGGCCCTTGACCTGGTTGCCGATAAATTCACAGAAATTATTAAAAAACATGGGCCAGATGCACTGGCTGGTGTAAGCTGCGCCCGAAGTATTAATGAAGATTCCTATCAGATGCAAAAATTGTTTCGTGCTGTATTTAAAACCAATAATATTGATCATTGCGCCCGAACCTGACATGCTCCCACTGTCGCCGGACTGGCGCATTCATTTGGTTCAGGAGCAATGACCAATTCTTTTAATGAATTTTCAAGAGCAAAGATGTTTTTCGTAATCGGTTCCAATATGACCGAGGCTCATCCAGTGGCTTCAACTTTTCTCAAAAACGCTGTTGCCAATGGAGCCAAACTGATCGTGGTTGATCCAAGGAGGCATAAACTGGTCGATTTTGCAGATTTGCATGTTCCCATTAAGGTGGGAAGTGATATTGCTTTTCTCAATGCCATGATGCAGGTATTGATCACAGAGGATCTTTATGACAAAAAATTTGTGGAAATGCATACAGAAAATTTTGAGGAACTTAAAGAAAAAGTAATGGAATATTCCCCTGAGCGGGCTGCTGAAATTTGCGGCATCAGTGCTGAGATAATTGTTGAAACCACCCGTCTCCTGGCATCTGTTAAACCAGCCATGCTTTGTTATACCCTGGGGATTACAGAACATACCTGCGGCCGAAACAATGTGGTATCCACAGCAAATTTGCAAATGCTTTTAGGTAACATGGGGCTGGAGTGCGGGGGAGTAAATCCGCTTCGCGGCCAGAATAACGTGCAGGGTGCATGTGATATGGGAGCCCTGCCAAATGTTTTTCCAGGATACCAGCCTGTTATCAGTCCTGAAGCAAGAGCTAAATTTGAAAAAGCCTGGAATGTTGAAAACCTTCCGGAGAAAAACGGGCTGATGATTCCCCAGATGATGGGTGGTCTGGTGGATGGAACTGTAAAAGGGTTTTATATTTTTGGCGAGAATCTGGCCAATACTGAGCCGGATATTAAAAAAGTTGAACATGAACTTGCATCTGCCGAATTTTTAGTTTGCCAGGATATTTTCATGACCGAAACCACCCGTTTTGCTGATGTGGTGTTTCCGGCAGCAGCCTGGAGCGAGAACAACGGTACTTTTACCAATAGTGAACGAAGGGTTAATAGGGTAAGAACTGCAAGCAAAGCACCTGGAGATGCTAAGCCCAACTGGTGGATTTTTAAACAGATTGCCAAAAGAATGGGGCAGTCCTGGGATTCTGACAGCGGCCGGGAAATATGGGATAATGAAATATCCCCGCTGGCACCTGCATTGTGCGGTATCAGATACAACCGGATTGAAAAAGACGGGCTCCAGTGGCCCTGCCCCGCCGAAGATCATCCTGGAACCGGTTTTTTGCATAAGGATGGCAAATTTACCCGGGGACTTGCTATTTTCACAGCAGTGGACTGGACTCCGCCGGCAGAAGTCCCGGATCAAAAATATCCTTTTGTTCTCAGCACCGGTCGCCGTTTAGCCCATTATCATACCCGAACCCAGACCGGCAGGTGTGAGGGACTAAATGATATTTTGGGTGAGGAGACAGCCGATATTTCAGCTGTTGATGCAGAAAAAATAGGAATCGGACATGGTGAAATGATTAAAGTCAGTTCCCGGCGCGGTGAGGTTCTGGTCAAGGCCAACATTACTCCCGAGGTGCCCCCTGGTCTGGTATGGATGGCATTTCATTTTAGGGAAACCTGCGCCAACTGGCTTACGAATCCTGCGTTTGATCCATTTACATTGACCGCAGAATATAAGGCCTGTGCGGTACGGATTGATAAATCCTGATTTAAAAAAATTGAAATCCGGCTACCAATTTAAAGCGGGATAAAAGGGGCTGGGTATTGATAATCGACTGATGTTGATTGTCAATATTCGGCTACATCTTCTTCTATGTTACTTATTTTTATTAAGTAATATCACGTCATTTGCGACAAAATCGAGCTGGGCATTAAAACGCTGCGCAATATATTCAAAAGTGCTCCGGCTGTAAAAACAGATATGGGTCATATCACGAATATAATGCCACTTTTTAAAGGCGTGTTCATCAATCACCAGCTTAGTCATAATACCAAGCCAACCGTCTTTTTTTAACATCTTAAACAATGCTGTAAAATCTTTATTGGGATTTTGCAGATGTTCCACTACTTCAGTGGCACATATAAAATCATAATTTTTATCAAATACCAAAGGCTCGTTGTAATACAATGGATCATAAAGATCCATCTGCCGGCCTTGTTCTTCCAGCATAACCGACAAGGCCGGACCAGGCCCGCAACCAAAATCCAATCCTTTTTGTTTTGAACCCAGCCTCTCCAGTAACGGTCTACTTAATCGAGACAGAAATTGTCGATACCCCTGATTCCCTGCATCGTTTTCATGCAGGTCATAGGTTCTTTTTTCATCTTCAGGGCTAAGCCAATAGTGACTGGGAACAAAGACCAGCTTACAATAAAAACAGCGCAAATAGATTCTTTTTTTATCCTCGAAAAATAGATCTAAATCTTCATTGCCGCACAAGGGACAATGGGATTCATTATATTTGGTTTTCATATGTTTTGAGCCTGTTTTTTCAAATTCATGTTTACACAGTGTCCGGTTAGAATCTTGCGTGATGGAAGTTTAATCAGATTATACTTGCTGCCGTACATATTAGCTGAATAGTCACGAATTTCTAAGTATTTTTTTGCAGCTTTTTAAATGGACACTGCTGATGTTCAGATAATAAATTTAACTTTTGCCAAAGGGAGGAAGGCGCATTATAATACGCAGGCGACTAAATAATGTAGTAAAATTTGTAACTATTCAGCGACGCTGAATAGTTGCATTAATATTTAAACAAAGCTGTAGCAGGAGTAATTAACATGTTGTCCACGGGCAGATCAGTCAAAATATCCGCTGTTATCATAACCTTTAATGAGGAAAAAAATATTGGCCAATGCATCGATTCCCTTATTGATCTTGCCGATGAAATAATTGTTGTCGATTCTTTTTCAACTGATGAAACAGAAAATATTTGTCTTGGCAGGGGGGTATCTTTTATATGTAACAGATTTTCAGGTCATGTTGAGCAGAAAAACTATGCCATGGCAAAAGCAAAGTATGACCACATTTTATCTTTAGATGCAGACGAAGTTCTTTCAGAAAAGCTAAAAGAATCCATTAACCGTGTAAAATCAAATTGGCAATATAATGCTTATTCCTTTAACAGGCTGACTAATTACTGCGGACAATGGATTAGATATTGCGGATGGTATCCTGATAAAAAGGTCAGATTATGGGACAGGCAAAGGGGCTTCTGGGGTGGAACCAATCCCCATGACAGGGTTGTCATGGCAGATGGAACAAAAATTTCTCATTTACCCGGGGATCTATTTCACTATTCCTATGCTTCAATAAAAGATCATGTGGCCCAGATGAACAGTTTTTCGGAAATAGCCGCAAAAGAAGCCTTTCATAAGGGGAGAAAGGTAAATCTTTTAATCGATGTTTTATTGAATCCTCCACTTACATTTCTGAAAAAATATTTTATTAAGCTCGGTATTTTAGATGGTTATTACGGTTTTGTTATTTCAATTCATACAGCCTATGGTAAATTTTTAAAATATATTAAACTTATGGAAATTTATAAGTGTAAGAACAAGATTAAAACCAACCCCGAAAATTAACATTTTTTTATGTCCCAATCTGCAAAAGGATGCACCTTGCTGTCTTCAACAGGGGGATAGCAAAATTGGGGATTCAAAAATTCTTCAAACTCTTCAGGGCAGTTTTCTTTAAGGTAATTTCTGGTCATATGGCAAAGATGGCATTCATCAAAATACCCCTTGTCAGGCTGAAAACCTCTTTTTTCAGCAAGTTCTTTTAAGCCAAGGGCTCCAGTCTCCCTGAGAGTTTTTACGATGGGCCCAGGCTGGTTAAAATACCGGCGGAAAATATCCATGAGACTATTTTCCTTAAGATTCCCAAGGGGAACGCCAAAGCAGCCATCAACATAACCCGATGGATCCATGGAAACCATGGATGGCCCCTCGGGATGGAGCATGCCTAATTTTACCTCCCAGCATTTTCTATCGAGTTTTTTGTTTATACAAAGTTCTTTTGGGAGTAGAAAGGCTGCTCTTCCATGGGCGTTCACAAATGTTTCTATGGGATATGCATTGGCATCCCACACTTGCCTGCGTATTTGGCTGGTTTTTCTATTCGCCGGACAATCATAGGTAAAATACCCAAGATATGTGGAAACAATACTTATGGAAAGTGGAGCTCCCATATTTCTCATTGCTTCCCCCGCAGTTATAATATTCATTACATTTTGAAGGGGAACACCCTGTTGGTGAAAGCTGTCAGCGCTAACCCACACGGCGCCGAGTCCATGCCTTACAAGGATGGAGAGTTTTTTTTCAACTTCCTGGATATTGGCGGCCCAGCCCGCATTGGTGGATAATGAAAAAAAACATATCCCATTTTTTTTCAATCGCTCCATACACTCGATCATTGTGTCAAAATAATAAAAGGGCTCGCCCCCTGCAAAATTAACACTGGTAATATTATGCTCCCCTGAAATACTTTGTAATGCATTATCCAGCATATCAGG
>CAZNFB010000217.1:0-4890 GCA_964572105.1 uncultured Desulfobacteraceae bacterium | reverse complement strand
TTAGCGGCGTACAAGATCACTACTTGTTGAAAATTTGATTCAGATGAGTCAATATAGAAGGTATTATGAAATTTATAGCAGATCTCCATATACATTCCAAGTTTTCCATGGCAACAGCTAAAAATCTGGATTTTGAAAATCTTTATATTGCTGCTCAGTTAAAGGGTATAACCGTTGTAGCCACAGGTGATGCTACGCATCCAGGGTGGATCTCCGAAATTAAGGAGAAACTGCTCCCTGCAGAAAAAGGGCTTTTTAAGTTAAAAAAAGATATATCTGCAGAATGCGATAAAAAAGTTCCCCTTTCGTGCAGGAGAGATGTCCGTTTTATCCTTGCTTCCGAAATAAGCAGTATATACAAAAAAGGGGCCAAAACCCGCAAGATCCATAACCTTGTCTTTTTGCCCGATCTTTTAACAGCAGAAAGTTTTAACAGCCGACTTGATAAAATAGGAAATATTAAATCAGACGGAAGACCCATACTCGGCCTTGACGCGCGTAATCTCCTGGAGATTCTCCTTGAATCCTCTGATCAGGCATTTTTAATACCTGCCCATATCTGGACACCCTGGTTTTCCATGTTTGGTTCAAAATCCGGCTTTGATTCCATTGAAGAATGTTTTGGTGATCTGGCACCCCATATATTTGCCGCTGAAACCGGTCTTTCGTCAGATCCCCCCATGAACAGACGGGTGAGCAACCTGGACAATTTAACGCTGGTTTCCAATTCAGATGCCCATTCCCCCATGAAACTAGGGAGAGAGGCTAATCTCTTTGACACAGATTTAAGTTACCCCGCCATAAAATCGGCCTTAAAAACCGGTGATCCCCATAAATTTCTGGGTACTTATGAATTTTTCCCTGAAGAGGGAAAATACCATATGGACGGGCACAGGAAATGCGAAGTCAGATTTTCTCCAAAAGAGACCCTGGCAGCCGGAGGGATATGTCCTGTCTGCGGAAAGCCCCTGACCATAGGGGTAATGCACAGGGTTGAAGAACTTGCCGATCAGGATACAGGCAACCCGGCCACCAGGTCTCATCCCTTTTACAGCCTGGTTCCCCTTGGAAATATTTTGTCGGAGATATTGCAGGTGGGGCCTAACACAAAAAAAGTGGGGGGATTTTATCAAAAAGCTTTAAATACCCTTGGAAATGAATTTTCAATTCTTTACGATCTAAGCATTGGTGATATAAAAAAAGCAAATATTCCTTTGCTGGATGAAGCAATCAAAAGAATACGTAATAACGAGATTACTCTAATTCCCGGTTTTGACGGCGAATACGGCAAGGTCAAAATATTCGATGATCAGGAGCGGAAAACCCTGATGGGGCAGAATACTTTTTTCAGTCTTTCACAGGTTAATAAAAAAAAACCGGAACAAAAAAAAATCAAAAAATTATCCAAAGTAACACCTGTAAAAAAAATTGACCTTAAAGGGACAAAAAGCAGAGAGGATAAAAACAATTTCACAGGGAATATACTGGATAATCTCAACAAAGATCAGAAAAATGCCGTGACCCATTCCGGCGAACCTCTCCTTATTGAGGCAGGCCCAGGCACAGGAAAAACCAGAACACTCACGCACAAAATAGCCTACCTGGTTAAGGAAAAAGGGATTTCCCCCGGGGACATTCTTGCCTTAACCTTTACTGTAAAAGCTTCAAAGGAAATGAGAAACAGGGTAAAAGCCCTTACAGGTCATGAGCATACACCTGCATGCACCACCTTTCATTCATTTTGTCTTGATTTATTACAAACGGAGAATAAGAAAAAACAATTTTTTGTAATAGATGATCATGATAGAAAATATTTTATTAAAACTGCTGTAAAACAGGTCATGGGGAGAGGGGAAAAGATTTCCACAGACTTTAATACTCTTTGCGATAACATTGTACTGGCAAAACAGAACCTTTTTCCCCCTGATAAAATTGATGGCCTGTTTAAAAACGAATTGGAACAAAAAGAGACAAAAGCGGTATATCAAAAATATCAGGCGCTTTTGTCATTCCAAAACCTTTTTGATTACGAAGATCTGATTTTTGATGTTGTCAATCTCCTGGAAAAAAATAATTTTTCTTTCCAAAATCATGGAAAAAAATTTACCCACATATTTGTAGATGAGTATCAGGATATAAACCCGGGTCAGTATAGAATAATACGAGCCCTTGCACCCAATGGAGAAAATCTGTGCGTAATTGGTGATTCTGACCAGTCGATTTACGGTTTCAGGGGTTCGGATGTAAAATTTTTTAACAATTTTATCAAGGACTATCCAAGGGTCTGCGCTATACGTTTAAACAGAAATTACAGATCTACCCAGACCATATTGGATGCATCTTTTCAGGTACTGAAAAATGGCGAAACTTCGTCCAAAGATACAAGGATATATTCTGATATCCATGGTGTAAAAACCATAGGAATTATTGAGACAGCATCTGAAAAAGCTGAAGCTGTAGCCATCGGCAAATATATGGAAAAACTTGTGGGGGGGACAGGATTTCACAGCTTTGATTTTAATAAGGTTGATGGTTTTGCACAAACAGAGGATTATAGTTTTTCTGATTTTGCAGTATTATTCAGAACCCACAGGCAGGGCGAAATAATTTATGATACTCTTTTATCTGCAGGAATTCCCTGTCAAATTGCAGAAAAAAAGAAAGCCCACGGCAAGACCCTGGTTTCCGTGCTTTTATCCTTTTTAAAATTAACCGAAAACTGGGGCACATATGCAGATTTTGAAAGGGTAGTCACCCTGACCAATTCAGGAATTGGGGAAAAAACACTTGAAAAATTCATATCATGGGGAATAGATAACTGTTTTAGAATAAATAAAGCAATTGAAAATATCAGCGAAATTCCTCCAAAAAAAATTCCAGAGGGGAAAAAGGCCTGTATCGATCTTTTCGGAAAAAAAATCTCAAAGATAAAAAAGGCCATCAATGGTATGACCATTGAAAACAGACTGAAATACATATTAGCCGATTTGAATATTGCTGATAAAATAAAAAAGGATCCAGCAGACGAAACATTAAATACCCTGCTTTTTGATTCAAAGCACTATTCACATAATTTTCATCAATTCATTTCTGACATTGCTCTTAAAACCGATTCTGACGCAATATCTCCTGACGTGCAAAAAGTTTCCCTTATGACAATTCACGCTGCAAAAGGGCTTGAATTTCCAGTGGTCTTTATTGCAGGGTGCGAAGACGGACTACTACCCCATAAAAGGGGAAAGACGCCAAAACAGGATACAGATGAAGAAAAAAGACTTTTTTTCGTTGCCATGACAAGGGCAAAAGAAAGACTTTATTTGACTTATGCAAAAAAAAGAATGATATTCGGAAAAATTAAAGAACAAAAGCTTTCCCCTTTTGTGCTGGCAATTGAAGAGGATTTTAAAAAGGCTGAAGAAAAAATAAAAATGCGGGCAAAAAAAGAAAAACATGTTCAGATGAAACTCTTTGACTAATTTTCCTTCTCAAGGAGGTATAGCATGCAAAAAAGCATTACTGAAATGCGGGAAGACGCTGTTAAAATTTTTAATAAAGGGGTATATGCGGTTGAACCCCGCAGGGCCGTTAAAAAATTTTGCAGGCGCAACAAAGACTATTTTTACGCCGGCTCACGAAAAATTCATCTCCCTTCCATTGAAAACTTATATGTAATAGGTGCAGGAAAAGGGGCTGCTCCAATGGCAGCAGCAATTGAGGAGTTGCTCTCCGATTATATTGCAGATGGAATAATTAATGTGAAATACGGCCATAAAACCCGGCTTGACAAAATAAAACTTGTTGAGGCAGGTCATCCCCTCCCTGATAAAAATGGTGAAAAAGGGACAAAAGCAATGCTTGAACTTGTAAAGGATGCAGGTGATAAAGATCTTGTGTTGTTTCTTGTTTCAGGAGGGGGGTCAGCCCTCCTTCCCCTCCCTGTTGATGGAATTACTTTAAAAGACAAGCAGAATACAATTGCCGTTCTTTTGGAATGCGGCGCCTCCATTGATGAAATTAATGCAATAAGAAAACATATCTCCAGTATAAAAGGGGGGAGGCTTGCAAAAATTGTCTATCCTGCTCCAATTATCTCTATTCTTCTTTCCGATGTGGTTGGTGACGATCTTGAAGTAATTGCTTCCGGTCCCACTGTGCCGGATTCAAGCACCTTTTTTGATTGTACCAACATTATAGCAAAATATAATATTAAAGATAAACTTCCCCTTAACGTTTCCCGGCATATTAAAAATGGCCTTACAAAAAAAGAAATGGAAACCCCAAAGGCTGATGACCCCGTTTTTTCCCGAACCTCCACCTTAATAATAGGGAATAACATGGAGGCAATAACTGCAGCAAAAAAAGAGGCTGATCATATGGGGTACAATTCAATTATTTTATCATCCATGATTGAAGGGGAAACAAAAGATGTGGCCCGCGTTCATGCTGCCATAGCAAAAGAGATACATAAAACAGGAAATCCCCTTCCTCTTCCGGCATGTGTTCTTTCCGGCGGTGAGACCACTGTCAGGATTGCAGGTAGCGGCAAGGGGGGACGCAACCAGGAATTTTCCCTGGCTGCCGCTTTGGACATCACGGGAAATGATAAAATCGTTCTCCTTAGTGGAGGGACAGATGGAAATGACGGTCCCACGGATGCAGCAGGAGGAATTGCCGATAATACTACCCTGACCCGGGCTGAAAATTTGTGTTTAAATCCCTATGATTATTTATCGAATAATGATTCGTATAATTTTTTAAAAAAACTGGATGACCTGTTAATTACAGGCCCAACCAACACTAATGTAATGGATCTGCGGGTAATGATAGTAGCCTGACTTACAGGCTTTAAAAAATATGGGGTTGGTTTAATCAGGTTATACCTGCTGCCGT
>CAZNFB010000216.1:0-4891 GCA_964572105.1 uncultured Desulfobacteraceae bacterium | reverse complement strand
TTTGAAATTGTTTGAACGGATTAGAGAGCGTTAAGAAAGAATCCATCAGGGCTGACTTTATTAACATCATTTTCTGGCATACTATTGCGCAAACTTATATTTTTAACAGATTCTTTCTTTACGACCTCTTGTCTGTAAGTTTTTCATGGTTTAATCAGATCATACCTGTTGCCGTACATATTAACTAAACAGGTACAAAAAATTAATATTTAAAAAATATGTTATTATTAAAATTTTTATTATTTACTTGTATCCTTACTGTTTTCTATATTTATTTTATATATCCGGGCCTAGTGATAATTCTCTCTTTATTTATCAATAAACGGATTAAAAAAGGTGATTTCAACCCAACAATAACTATTTTAATAGCCGCTTATAATGAAGCAGGTAACATTGCAAATACATTAAAAAACAAACTCTCTCTTCTCTACCCAAAAGAAAAACTTGAAATAATAGTAATATCTGACGGCTCCACAGATGAAACAGACGCAATTGTTAAACAATTTAAAAGCAAGGGGGTAAAGCTTTTAAAGCAGGAGCCACGTGCCGGGAAAACATCGGCTCTTAATTTAGGCGTAACCCATGCTAAAGGTAAAATTATTCTATTTTCGGATGCAAATTCCCTATACCATAGCGAATCTTTAATTAATCTCGCCAGAAACTTCAAAGACCCGGAGGTGGGGTATGTTACCGGTAAAATGATATATACCAACTCGGACGGGACACTTATAGGTGATGGATGCACAGCATATATGAAATATGAAAATTTTTTACGCAGATTTGAAACAAAATTAGGATCAGTTGTAGGGGTTGACGGGGGGATTGATGCTGTAAGAAAAGAGCTGTATGAACCGATGACCCATGACCAGCTCCCCGACTTTGTACTTCCTCTTCAGATTGCCAACAAGGGATACAGAGTTGTTTATGAACCTGAAGCCATTTTAAAAGAACCAGCGCTAAATGCCATTGAAGATGAATATAAAATGCGGGTGCGTGTTACCTTAAGAGCTTTATGGGCATTGTGGGATATGCGGCCACTTTTATCTTTTAAAAAAAAAAAATTATTCCCATGGCAGCTATGGTCACATAAAGTCCTTAGATATCTGTCATTTATTTTTCTTATCACAGCCTATTTTACCAATATGCTCCTATGGTCATCAGGAAATATCTACAAAACATTATTCATTCTGCAAAACCTGTTTTATTTTGCATCAATACTCGCCCCTTTTCTTAAAAAACGAAACTATATATCTAACATATTCCACTTTTCCCACTATTTTACCCTCTTACATATTTCTTCCGCCCATGCCTTTATCAAATTTCTCCTTGGCAAAAAGCAGGTTCTTTGGACTCCACGGAAAGGGTGATATAAAAAATATTGGGGAATAAAAAAACCAAATAAACTTCAAATTATACCTGTTGCCGTACATATTCGCTGAATAAAAAGCTGCAAGGGATAAGTAACTCGGAGAAAAATTGATGGAATGGACAAAAGAACCTGCCTTTATTAATCGCAAGGAGGAGATGCTTTTCCTAGGGCAGTGGATATCGGAAAAACCTGATAACCTGCTTTTTATTTTCGGCCCTAAAAGCAGCGGAAAAACAACCCTGCTGTCGTACTTTATTGAACAAAACTTAAAGGGGAGCAGGTATGATATCAAGCATTTTAACCTGCGTGAAATTTTCATTGTAAATTATCAGCATTTTATCCAGACATTTTTTGGCATTGATTATAGTAAGAGCAAGTATGACATAAAAGAGCGTAGACAATACAATCTAAAAGTATTTAATCTGACGGTGGACACACTTAAAGGTCTTGAGGATAAGTCCCTTGATCCCTTTGCAGTTATGAAAAAAGAACTGCAAAAAACAGCTGATCAGAAAATTCGTCCAATTATCATCATTGATGAACTTCAAGCTCTGGAGGGAATCTATTTCAACGGACAGCGGGAACTGCTCAAAGAACTGTTTAATTTTTTTGTGGCTATGACCAAGGAGTCCCACCTCTGCCACGTAATTATCGCCTCCAGTGACGGTTATTTCATAGAACGTATCTATAACGACAGTAAACTGAAAAAGACTTCAAAATTTCTTGAAGTTGATTATCTCTCCAAAGAGGATGTTCATTCCTGGCTCAGTGATCTTTTCGGGAACTCAAAAATCAAGAAATTTACTTTAACAGATTCTCAAAAAGAACAAATTTGGGATACACTTGGCGGCAGTTGCTGGGAAATCAGTTCTTTTCTTAGCGACTTACTGAGAATAGCCCATGACGGATTTATACCTGATGATGAATTCAAAGAGCTTCTTGAACAAAAAAAAATTACTATGCGCAGCATGTTTGAAGACTATGCAGGCTTAAACAAACAAAAAATTGGTTTGTTTCGCTTGATAAGTCAAGTCAATAGTCTGCAACCGCATATAAAATTACTCGATCTTACAGAAATTGTTGAAAATAGTCTTTTCTCAGAACCGGAACTTCGCAAAGAACTCTCCGAACTGGTAAGACAAAATTTTTTGGCGTACAGCCCTGTGACTGCTGAATATACCATTCAGGGACGCAGCATGGAACATGGGTTACGTATGTTTATAGTTATGATGGATGCAACGAAAAAATAGAAAAATCCAGTCAACAGACTGTTACAGGAATGTAAATTATAAAAAAATATTGAATAGTCAATCAGAGGTAACAACTATTCTAACACAAGAGGATTCATTCAACAAAAAAGGAATATATGAATCAGACTAAAAAATTAGCAAAAGTTGTTTACACGCCGGCATCACAGATGCGGACACCCGGCTTGCTTATTCGGTCAATGTTCAAAGATCTTGTGGGATCACGCGAACTGGCGTGGAGACTTTTTATAAGAGATGTTTCAGCACAATACCGGCAGAGTATTCTCGGTATTTTTTGGGCATTTTTCCCGCCTATTCTATCAGGTCTTGTTTTTATTATACTTCAATCTAAAAAAGTGGTGAATTTCGGCGCTACCGACGTCCCGTACCCTGTTTTTGTTCTTGTTGGAACAACTCTCTGGCAAGTGTTTTCCGAAAGTATTAATGCGCCATTAAAATCTGTTGTCATGGCTAAACCCATGCTTGCCAAAATTAATTTCCCCCGGGAAGCACTCTTTGTCTCAGCGTTTTATCAAACAGTTTTCAATATGTTAATAAAATCCGTTATTATAATCGGGGTTTTATTTATTTTTAAAGTTAAGATAACCGCTGGGATTTTGCTGGCTCCCATTGCCGTATTTGTACTGATTTTATTCGGTATGTCCCTTGGCATGTTTCTTACGCCTATTGGCACACTCTATACGGACATCCAGCAGGGGTTAATGATGTTTATACAATTCTGGTTTTTTGTAACCCCTGTGGTCTATCCGCCGCCGCAGACATTCCCGTATTCACTAATCGCCACACTTAATCCGGTAAGCCCCATCCTCATGACGGCTCGTGATCTCATTACCAAAGGACAATTTTCAAATACAGTACCGTTTCTTGTTATCAGCGGCTTAACGCTTCTTGCCCTGATTACCAGCTGGATAATTTACAGAGTCACGTTACCCATACTAATTGAAAGGATGAGTGCTTAAAATGTCTGATTCTCTTGTTACAATAGAAAATGTAAGTAAAAAATTCTGCCGTAGCCTTAAGCGATCACTCTGGTATGGTGTAAGGGACATGGGTTCAGAATTATTTGGAAAAAGTAACACGAATAGGGCTTTGCGCAAAGATGAATTTTGGGCGGTTAGGGACATATCCTTTGAGGTGAAGCAGGGGGAAACATTGGGTCTAATCGGAAGGAACGGAGCCGGCAAGACTACTCTTTTGCGGATGTTAAACGGTTTGATCAAGCCGGATAACGGACGCATTGAAATAAAGGGGAGAATGCAGGCATTAATCGCATTGGGAGCTGGTTTTAACCCCATATTGACAGGGAGAGAAAATGTTTATGTGAATGCTTCTGTATTAGGCATAAAAAAGACCGAAATTGACAGGCGTTTTGATGAAATAATAGATTTTTCCGGCATCGAGGAGTTTCTTGACACGCCTGTTCAAAATTATAGTTCTGGAATGGCAGTTCGTTTGGGCTTTGCAGTGGCGGCACATATGGATCCGGATATTTTACTTGTTGATGAAGTGTTAGCTGTGGGCGATGTTGGCTTTCAGAGTAAATGTTTGAACAAGATAGGAGAACTGAAAAAATTGGGGGCAGGTATTATTTTAGTTTCTCATAACATGCATACCATTTCAACTTTTGCCAGCAAAGTAATTTTGTTAAACAATGGAAAGTATAAAACATATGCTAATACATCTGAAGGAATTAGAGACTATAAAAAAATTTTTGATAACATAGACCATAAGGGTATCGAAAAAGTCTGCAGTGGAAATGATAAGGTCAATTTTTATCGGGTTGATATAAATAATCAAAAATTATGCCCGGGGGATTCTTTCGCTGTAGCACTACAATATGAGTCTTCTTTACTCTATGATGATGTTGAAATTGATATTGCAATTTATAGCAGCAATGAGCAGGGATTACATTTTCAGGCGACAAATAAAGCATATAATCAAAAAATGCAGATCATGGAAAACAGACACGAGTTAAAAATTGAGATTAAAGATCTAAGAATAAATAATGCAACTGGACTAATTGCGGTTACAATATGGACAAAGAATCGAACAGAAATGTTGTTCTGGTGGAGAATTCCAGTTGAATTTGAAGCGGTCAAACATACCACCGGTAATAATTTCCTAAATGTGTCTTATGGATTTGATTAAAGATCTTTTTATGCATAGCTAAAACACATTTAGTAAAAAATACTATTAGTATTTGTTAAAAAATAACTATAACAAATATATTTTCATGGGGAATGGAATTACACAA
>CAZNFB010000215.1:1645-4892 GCA_964572105.1 uncultured Desulfobacteraceae bacterium | reverse complement strand
ACAAGATGCAGGGAATTTATAAACTGGTGGCGGCGAAAGTTTCCAAACGTGAACAGGCGGTTTCCAAACGTGAACCTATAAGATATTGGTATTGTTGAGGTTTTTGGAAAGGTTTCCATTTGTGGACAATTGAGGGTACGCTTTGAAATCGTTTTGTGTAACATATTCCTAAATATATGATACACAAACCATCTTGTTTATATTTTTAATTGACAATAGCCGAAACCTTGTATATAATCAGGCACATAAGCAAGATGCGTGCCAACTTAAATGAAAAAGGTACTGTAAGCAATTTCAATCGGTTACGGTTATCGCCAGCGCTTGAGATTTTTAGCGTCAAAATCTAAACGCCCGTTATCATTACAGAAAATAAAAATGGATAACTATGGAAATAAAAAAGGTTAAAGTTTCAAGCCTAAAATCACACCCTAAAAATCCAAATCAACATCCTGAAAATCAAGTGAATGAATTGATCAACAGCATCGATCAATTTGAACAAATTAAAAATATTGTTGTTTGGCAAAATCAAATTATTGCAGGGAATGGATTTTGGTTGGCATCAAAAAAAAAGGGGCTAAAAGAAATTTCAATTTGCGATGTTTCTGATTGGCCGGAAAAAAAAGCGGTCAGTTTTATGATTGCTGATAATAGGCTGGCCGAGCTTGCGATAATGGATAATGATATTCTTGCAGGCATATTAAAAGAATTTGATGAACCGCTCAAAATTCCTGGCATAGATGATGATTTTTTAAATAATTTAGACATTAATAATGATGAAGAAAAAGAAAAAAGTGACGTAGCAACAAAACCGTTTAACGATGAACGTGATAAAATGGCAATGCGAGATTTATTGCATTCTGTTGATCTTGTAAAAATAAGTTTTTCCGGCGGCAAAGATAGTGCAGGTATGGCAATATATATACATGAGCATTTTGGGATTGCAAAAGAAAAAATGTTGTTAGAACATTATTATAATCCGTTTGAGTGGGAAGATATGCCGGCCTATTGCAGATATTTTGCAAAAACTTTTGAAGTTGAACTTAAAGAATATGGGAATGAACCGCCGGACAAAGAGAAAGAAAAAGTTAAAATATATGGCAAGAAAAATGCTGATAATTTTATGATAGATAAAATAAAATCAAATGGGTTGCCCTCTGTTTTTCAAAAATGGTGTTTTGAAAGATACAAGCATCGAGTATTCATCTATGTTGCAAGAAGATATAGAGAAATTAATTATATTCAGGCTGTAGGAATGAGAGCTGCGGAAAGTCCAAGACGGGCGAAGATGGACGATAGAGGCATAACAAGAGATGTGCAGCCGTTTTGTTATCCTATTTTTAATTTATCCGATGAAGAGACTTTTGGGCTGGCAATTAAAAATAATATTAAATTACATCATGCTTATAAATTCTTTGGGCGCACTGGTTGCCCTGTTTGTCCGATGTCACCGGCACAAGATTTTGTAATTTTGCGGAAAGAATATCCTGAAGTCTGGGATAGGGCTTTAAAATTATTTTTATTATCGCTTGATTGTGATTATTATCGTAATACTGATGATAACAAAGTTAAGTCAGATTTTGAAAGATTTATGGGGGTATCTCATGTAAAAAAGTCAAAGCGTATTAAATGGATACCTCCACAAGCTTTAGAATTTTGGAAGGAATCATAAAAGAGGTAATATGTTTTTGTTCCAATATGATTGTTTACCGATTTTTGATCTGTTTGGTTTTAATGACATCCATTTTATACTGCGTGATTTACTTTGTGGCACGTTAAAGCCACGGTAGGAATCGTTTACCATAAGCCATTTATGGTGATAAATCCACGGATCTTGCGGGGCTGTTATAAGTTTGGATTTTCCGTCACTATTTACGATCAAGCTATTGCCGACAACAGGTTCAGATTGTAGAGCAAAGTCTGGGCACTGAATAAAAGAAAAAGTATTTTTAAGCCAGTTAAATTTAACAATATCATAATCATAATTTTTGGGGATATGTTTTTTAATTTTATTAATTTCAGGCAGAACATGTTCGGACGATTTATGAATATAGACACAACCAACCATTTGTTTCCCAACCCTAAATTTTACAGAACGGACAGGGAGCTTAATATGACTTGCTTGAGCAGTTATAGAACCTCCTTTACCACAAAGAATGAAAACAGTTTTGAAATGTTTTTTTAATTCATCAATTAAATTTTCAGGGGTGTAGAATTTTTGGAAAATTTTTCCGTTTGTAAATCCGTCAGAAGCAGCCGTCCATTTTTTTTGTTTAACTTTAAGATTGGAATCTTTAATGCTGCGGACAGATATAAAAGCCGAGCCTGTGTTTAAAGTCGCATTAGCAACAATATTTAAAGTTTTGTTTCGTTCCTCTTTTTGGATGCAATTAAGAACGAAACAACTAACAACAACATTATATTTTTTTTGTAATATTGTGGGGTCATTAATGTCAGAAATATTGGGGTCATATTCAAAAACTTGTCCGAATTTTTTTAATATTTTTGTGCCAGGTGTATCTTTCCCCCTCCCGAAATGAAGAATATCCCCAGAGGGGAATAATTTATTTTTTGAAAGCCAGATTATTGGGGCGGCAGGTTTTTTTCGTGCAATTGCTTGATTCATTATTTATCCTTTTTTTATAGGTAATTTATAAAATTCAATATAATCTTTATAATAATTTTTGTCAACAAAAAAATAAATGACTGATATTATATGAAAAACAACAAAAAAGAATTAACGGATGAGACCTTAAAAACAATTTATGATTATATTAAATTAGGCCTTGATTTTGGGGATGCGGTTGTTTTAGCTGGATTTTCTTTAGAAGAATCTGGAAAATTATCGGAAAGAATTAAAAACCCTAAGTCGGGATTTGAAAAAGAAATAAGAAATAGTGTTTATAGATCTCGTATAAATTTTGAGGCTGTACTTTTACAAAATATATTAAAAGATGATGGAACTACAGGCGCAAAATGGTTGTTAGAAAGATGTTTTTTTAAAAAATACAATTTGAAAAAAATCAAAGAACAGGACGGAGAAGAACCATTATTGATTACAGAAGGAGATTTTTATGAAAACTGAATATAAAGACCCTGAATATACAATAGAAGTTATTTCATTTATTTTCGGATTAACAGAAGGCAGAATCCGGCAACTGGTAAAGGACGGAATGCCAAAAGCCGGACGAAATAAATACCCAGTAGCAAAATGCGTGCAGTGGTATATTGAATATTGGAAGGCAAGGGC
>CAZNFB010000215.1:0-1545 GCA_964572105.1 uncultured Desulfobacteraceae bacterium | reverse complement strand
AGCAGAACTCCATATTTAATTGAGATAATGAACGAACTCAGCCCGCAAAGTAAAACAAATGTGGTTGTGCTACAAAAAGGAACACAACTTGGAGCGACCGAACTTGGCAATAATCTTCTTTTTTGTGTGGCAGACTTGTTCCCGGCTCCATGCATGTGGGCCATGCCAACCGGAGAAATGGCAAAAAAGCATTCAAAGAAACGGATAGCGCCCTCAGTTGCAAAAACTCCACGGCTCAAAAATAAAATTAAAGAAGCAAGGGGCAGGAATTCAGGCAATACAATTATGACAAAAGAGTTCCCTGGTGGTTCATGGGTGTTTACCGGCTCTAATTCTCCTGCGGCTGCAAGGTCTGAATCAATTAAAATTTTAATACTTGATGATTATGACGGATTTGAAGCAGACATCGGCGGTGAGGGTGAACCAGGAGATCTTTTTTGCAAGCGGACGGATACTTTTGGTGATTCAAAAAAGATTTATAAAAACTCTACTCCAACAATAAAAGATCACAGCAAAATTGAGCGGGAATATAACGACTCAAGTAAGGGGTTGTATTTTGTGCCGTGCCCCGACTGCGGTGAGTTTATAAAGCTGTTGTGGGAATATTTAAAATTTGACAAAACAAAAGTAGAAGAAAAAACGATATATCTTGAATGCCCGAAATGCAAGGCGCACATAAAAGAACATCAAAAAACTAAAATGCTGGCTGGTGGGAAGTGGATACATGCGGAACCGGAAAATCCTAAAAAAGGGTATAAAATAAATTCGTTATATTCTCCGGTCGGCTGGGTATCCTGGAAACAGATCATTGACGAATTTTTAGCCGCTAAAAAAAATGTTGAAAAGCTCAAGGTCTGGAATAATACCAGAATGGCTGAAACTTTTGAGGAGGCAGGAGATCAGCCGGAATGGCCGAAATTAAAAGCACGAGCAGAACCTTACGATATGTTGACTATGCCACCTGGTGGAATAATCCTTACAGCAGGGGTGGACACACAAGACAATAGATTAGCCGTTGTTGTCCGTGCATGGGGAAAATATGAAGAAAATTGGCTGGTATATTACGGGGAATTATACGGAGACCCTGATCAATCAGAAGTATGGACTCAATTAGATAAACTATTGATGATGAATATATCAAATCATCATATAATTTCAGTAGCAGTGGATACAGGCGGTCATAAAACACAGGCAGTTTATAATTATTGCAGAACACATGCACCACAAGTTATAGCAATAAAAGGAGCGTCACAACCAGAAAAGCCGGTCATAGGTCGGCCAACAAACCAAGATGTGTTGTGGAATGGCGAAAAGATAGAAAATGGAGTACAGTTATGGCCTGTTGGTACGGATACCGTAAAAAGTACAATCTATGGACGACTGAAACAAGCAGGTTCAGGGCCGAGAGCGTACCACTGGCCGGTTGGATTAGAGGATGAATATTATTTACAACTTACAGCGGAAAAGCAGGTTACGCGGTACATTAAAGGTTTCCCAAAGATGGAATGGGTGAAAACAAGAGAAAGAAATGAAGTGTTAGACTGC
>CAZNFB010000214.1:0-4944 GCA_964572105.1 uncultured Desulfobacteraceae bacterium | reverse complement strand
CAGACAGTCGTGTGTATAAAAAAAATAACCCGTGACTTCTATTCTCCCACAATACGTACAATTTTTGATGCAGGGACCAGCTGCACCTTTGTTTTTATTTCGGGGAGAGCCTGCTCCAAAACATCATAGGTTTGCTGCAATGGGTGGGCTATTCCCACAGCCGTACCATTTTTGTATGCAACACGTATTAGCAATTTTATCTGTTTTTTTATAAAATTGATTTCATGAAAATGATCTAAAAAAACATCCCTTTCTGCAAAGGGAACATTAAAAAGGCGGGCCGAAGATTTGCATCGGGTCTCCCTGGTCGTTCTGCTGTCAATGAAAAAAAGACCTTTTGTCTTTAAAGCAGAAAAGATCTGGTTCATCCGTGGTGAGTCAGCGGTAATTCTTGAGCCCATATGATTATTAACCCCTTTTATGTAGGGGACATTAGCGATATTATTATTAAGCTGGGCTATAAGGAGATCAGGAGTCATGGAAAAAAGTATTCCCCCGGGTCCAGGCTTCACCTTAGGATATTCATTGGGTTCCATGGGTAAATGAAGCATGATTTCAATCTGCTTTTCCCTGGCTAATCGGGCTATCTTCTTGCTGAAGGTTCCATGGGGAAGAACCGACAGAGTAATCACTCCATTGAGGTTAAGGAATTTTTCGGCAAGTCCCATATCATAGCCAAGGTCATCAATTATAATTGCAACCATGGGTAGATTCTTTGAAACTGGTGGGAGGGGGACAGGTTTTATCGACTTTGGGGGATAAATTTTTTTTTCTAACTCAGGATAAATTTCATAAAGAGGAACCTTTGTAACCGGTTTTTTTTTTAAACCCTTCTTTTTTTTAATACATTTTTTTTTTGCTGTTTCTTCTACATGATCTTTTGTTTTACGTTCAGGTAGTATAAAATCATGGGTAATGTACCCCGCCAAAACAGAAAAAAGAACCAGAAAAAAAAGGGCTCCAATGGTTTTACTCAGCTCTGATTTCCGGCTCTTTGATCCTTTTTTTTTCAGATCCGCCGTTTTTTTAGAGCGGACTTTTTTCTGTTTTGGCATATTTGAACTTCAGACCTCATAATTCCACAGAAAAAAGGGGCTATTGCACACCATTTGCGGTTAAAATTTCATAACCCAGAAGAAGATTAAGGGCGTAACCAACCTGGTTGTCCAAAAGGAGTTTTTCCCTGTTTAAAGTCCCGTACCTCGAATCGACTTCACTGGTTGTTTTCTCTTTTTCAATTCCCTCATCTTTTGGCGTTTTTTCCCTCGCTTCGTCAGGTTGTGCGTTGAGATGATTTTTCAGGTCCTTTTCTTTTAAATATTCTTTTTCTGAAACAAACTTCTGCTCAGAAAGAATCTCCCTTTTTAAAACAATGTCAGGTTTAATGCCCTGAGCCTGAATTGACTTACCGCTTGGAGTATAATATCTGGCAATGGTCAGTTTAAGCCCTGAACCATTCTGCAGGGTTTCAACAGTTTGAACAGAACCCTTGCCAAAAGATGTTGTTCCTATAATCAGTGCCCGTTTATGATCCTGCAATGCCCCTGCAACAATTTCCGATGCACTGGCACTTCCCCCGCTGATCAGAAGAGCTATTGGATAATCACGTTTTACATCATTGCTCTGCGCCTCATAAACTTTTATACGGTCCTTCCTGCGTCCCTTAATTGAGACTATGACACCATCTTCAAGAAAAAGGTCAGAAACTTTAATAGCCTGATCAAGAAGTCCCCCTGGATTATCACGAAGATCCAATACAAGTCCCTTTAAAGGGAGGTCCCCGGATTCTATTTCCAGCAAGGCATCTTTAAGGTCAGAAGCTGTATGAATCTGAAAATTTGTCACTCTGATATATCCGTATCCAGGTTTTAATACAATGGACTTAACACTTTCTATGGGTATTATATCCCGAATCAGCTCAAAATCTATCGGCTCTGAAACCCCGCTTCGCAATACGGTTATTGAAACCTCTTCACCCTTGGGGCCTCTCATTCTTTTTACAGCTTCCCATATCATCATCCCTTTTGTGGATTCACCATTAATTTTAATAATAATATCCCCTGATTTTACTCCTGCCTTATGAGCCGGGGTATTTTCAATGGGTGATATTACTGTGAGCAACCCCTTGGGCATACTGATAACTATTCCTATCCCTCCAAATTCACCCTTTGTTTCAATCTTTAGATCTTCAAATGCTTCAGGGGGAAGAAGTGAAGAATGGGGGTCAAGGCTGCTGACCATTCCCTGGATAGCCTTTTCTATAAGTTCTTTGGGTTCCACATGATCAACATAATTTTTTTCAATAAAATCAATTACATCGGCAAAAGTTTTAAGTCCTTCGTAGGTCTCATCACTATTAGCAGAAAGATCCCTGTCATATACTGCACCAAAGGTAAAAAAAATTGCCGCTACAATTATAACTAATCCGAATCTTACACTTTTTGTTGCTATTTTCATATCCCACGCACCCCTTTTATTAAAATTTTAGCTATTTAAGCGAATATAAAGGCTGCCCATATATCATAGATCCCCCACAAGGGAGCCTGTATTTTCGAAAGCTGCAACGGCCTCTTCTTTTTTCAGTTGAATCTTAAGAGCAATTTTTTCTTTTTTTTGAGCAGAAAGTATAGCTGTAAGGTTAAGACGTTTCTTACTATTTAGTTCAAGTTCTTTAAATCTTTTTTTATCAGAAGCAAGTATAAACTCCAGCCCCGTTTTCCCCCTTAATATTTCATTTACGGATTCCGATGAAAGAATAACATGCATTCTTCCCAGACAATGAAGCTTATAAAGAGCAACAATACGCCTGGACGCATAGTCTATACCCAGTTCATATTTTTTTTCAACCTCTTTCAAGAATCTGATATTTTCATTTACATTTTCATCAATGGTATTTATCCTGTTTTTAATGGCAACAATACGTTTTTTTACAGAATCAGGGGCAAAATCGATATTATTTAAGCCTGATTTTTTTCTCCCCTCTTGAACAACGAATTTGTCTGCCTTAAAATCTTTTTTTTCAATATTGACCGTTTTTAGATGAGTTCTTACGCCTTTATTTTTGCTGTCCCCAGACTGTTTATCCCTTTCTCCTTTGAGTTGCACAGCTAAAACAGCCCCAGAATAAAAAAGTGTAAAAGTAAAAATGAGTGATATAATTTTAATCATCTCTCTTTTAAACCGTTAATCGACAAATAAGAGCCGAGCAGTCCGGCAAAGATGCTGCACAGCAGCATAATAGACAAAAAACGGAAATCAAAAAATTTGATGGAGAAAAAAGTAGTTGTTAGCCCGTTAAAAATGGTTGTAGAAAAAAAAAGATAAACCAGAAATACTAATAAAAGACCGATAATTGAACATGAGGCACCATAAATAATCCCAAGGATATAAAAAGGGGTGTTAATAAATCCGTCTGTGGCACCCACAAGACGCATTATTTCAATTTCCTGCTGGTCTGCATAAAAAAGAAGCCTGATGAAGTTAGCCACAACAGATACTCCACCTGCAAAAAAAATACAAATAAATATGTATCCTGTTAACCTGAAAAAATAAAACAATCGTGCAAAACGCCCAAGACACTCCTGCCCATATTCAACGTTACCAACAAAAGTGAGTTTTTCAATATTTGCTGCAAGGGATTTAAGCTTCTCCAAATCCGCCGAAGATGGAAGAACCTGAATTTCAAAAGTATCAGGAAGAGGGTTTTCTTCAAGAATTCTGAAAATAGCGAGTTCCCCAGGCATGCTTTTTTTAAGCGTGGATAATCCGTCTTTTTTTGATATGAATTTAACGCTGTTAACTCCATACACCTCAAGGAGTTGACGTTCCATTTCAAAACGATTTAAATTATCAGAATCGGTCGAAATGTATGCTATGAGTCTTATACCCTTTTTCCATGAATCCATTATTCCGTTAACATTTATAAAGCAAAGTAATAAGACGGATATTAAAAAAAACAAAAGTGTAAAAACCGCAACAGTTATTATGCTTAACAGCCTTTTGTTCCGCAGTTTATTTATAGCTCGCTGAAAAATTAAAAGCATGGTTATTGAGTTTTAGAAAATTCTATAGTGTCTGATTAAGATTAAAAACACGACCACCTGTTATATTGACAAGTTCCCTGTCATGGGTTGCAAGAACCACAGTTGAGCCGCGAGTATGAAATCTTTTTAAAAGATTAATTATAATACTGGAAGACTCCGAATCAAGATTTCCAGTGGGTTCATCCGCAAGAATTATCTTTGGGTTAGCCACAACCGCCCTGGCAACTGCCACTCTCCGCTGATCGCCTTCTGAAAGGGTTTCAGGATAAGCATTCTGTTTTCTATCCATGCCCACCATTTTTAATATATTATTTGCCCTGTTTACACGTAATCGTTTATTGTAACCGATCACTTCCAGGACAAGGGCAACATTTTCAAATAGAGTTTTTGCAGGAATTAATTTGTATTTCTGAGAAATTACACCAATTTTTCGTCGAAGATGGGGAATCAGACTGTTGGGTATTTTTGACAGGTTCATGCCGTCTATTATTATCTGCCCTTTGAATAGACGATCTTCAAGATACAAAAGTTTTAGGAGCGTTGTTTTTCCGGCACCACTGGGTCCGGTTATAACAACAAATTCATTTGCACCAATATTAAGAGTTACCTGGCGTAAAGCATCTTTGGAATCATAGGATTTTGTAACGTCATGCATCTGGATTAATGAAATTTTCATTTTTACCTGTCAATAAAATATACTCCATTTAAGATTTGACCGAAATACCATATGTTGATATAAATATTTCGGTTACAAGGAGTGCTGTCACCAGTTTTCCTTACCAAAAGCCTTCACTGAACTCCCATAACATGCTTCTTCCAGTCAGTGGAGGCTTTTTATTTGAAATACTTGAATTTTCAAAAAATTGTTGTATTCTTTGGCATATTGATTGCCTTGCCTAAC
>CAZNFB010000213.1:0-4969 GCA_964572105.1 uncultured Desulfobacteraceae bacterium | reverse complement strand
TCAGACAGGATTTAATATCAATATTGATTATTTAAGATGTGACCCCCTTTTTCCCTTGACCCCTTTTTTCCTATTCATACCTCAGCGCCTCTATGGGATTAAGCAGAGATGCCTTTCTTGCCGGATACAGGCCGAATATTACGCCAATCATCATGGAGAAAAAAAAGGATAAAAAGATTGATTCAACAGAGACCACCGAGGGCCATTTTGCAAATATCGCTATAAGCTCAGATATGCTGATCCCTAAAAGAATGCCGAAAATACCGCCGATGGAGCAGAGTACAAGGGACTCGAGGAGGAACTGAAAGAGAATGTCCCCGGTTCTTGCCCCCACCGCCATCCGAATTCCGATCTCCCTGGTCCGCTCGGTTACCGAGACGAGCATTATATTCATTATCCCTATTCCGCCGACAATAAGAGAGACCGAGGCGATACTTGCCAGGAGAATGGTCATTACCTTCATGCTGGATGCTGCGGCATCCTGGATATCGGCCATATTTCTGATGATAAAATCATCCTCTTTTCCTCCCCTGATGCGATGTCTTTCGCGCAAGAGGATGGTGATTTCCTCCTGGGAACTCTTCATCAGTATTTCGTCTTTAGCTGAAACAACGATCCTCCTCAACCGGCTGTGCTTGCCAAAAAGCCGCTTTTTGGCGGTTGTAAAAGGGACTATAATGACATCATCCTGATCAGTGCCGAAAGGTGATTGCCCCTTTTCCTTTAAAAGACCGATCACTTTAAAGGGAACCCGTTTTATCCTGATAATTTCTCCAATGGGAGATGCTGATTGAAATAGATTTTCTGCCACTGTTTTTCCAATCACCGCTACTTTGGTCCCATATCTCACATCTGTATCGTAAAAAAAAATTCCTGATCCCTTTTCCCATTTTCTGATGGTCATATAAGCAGGGGTTGTGCCAAGGACGCGGGTAGACCAGTTCAGGTTTCCATAAACCACCTGAGCAGTTATATTTGCTGTTGGAGCCGCCAATGCCACGGATGGACATTTTTCAACTATGGCAATGGCGTCTTCCGGTACCAGGGTACTTATTGTTCCCCTGCCCCCTCTAATCCCTCCACGGGTCAGGCTGCCCGATTCAATATGAAGCATATTGCTCCCCATGCTGGCAATTTTATCCGTGATGCTGATCCTTGCACCCTGGCCTATGCCGACCATGACAATTACAGCGCTCACCCCGATAATAATACCTAACATGGTCAATAATGACCGGATCTTGTTTTTCAGCAAGGCACGGCAGGAGATCTTGAGACCGGCAATCAGATTCATGAATTCACTCTGCTCAAAAAATTATCCTCTATGATTACACCATCTTTTAATTTGATCTGCCTTCCCGCAAAATGGGCGACATCCTGATCATGGGTAATAAAAATAATGGTTTTTTTCAGGTTTTGATTCAGGTTTTGAAAAATTTCCATAATTTCTCCGCCGGTACTGCTGTCCAGGTTTCCGGTGGGTTCATCTGCCATGATAATGGAGGGTTTGTTCACCAGGGCCCTTGCTATGGCCACCCGCTGCTGCTCTCCCCCTGAAAGCTGGCTTGGGTGATGTTTTTCCCTTCCTTGCAGGCCGACCAGCTGGAGCATCTCTTTTGCCAGCTCCCTCCTTTGCCTTGAGGATATATTTTTCATGTAATAAAGGGGAAGCTCCACATTTTCCAGGGCTGTTGTCCTGGAGAGAAGATTAAAATTTTGGAATACAAAGCCTATCTTTTTGTTTCGGATTCCTGCCATTTCATTCCGTGTTAAATGCCCCACATCAACATTTTCCAGCATGTAGATTCCCGCAGTGGGCCTGTCAAGGCAGCCTAGTATGTTCATAAGCGTAGATTTCCCGGAACCTGAAGCCCCCATTATGGCGGTGAACTCACCGTTTGAAACAGCAAGAGATATCCCTTTAATTGCAGAAACCTCAACACCGCCGAGAAAATAGGTTTTGCTAAGGTCTGTTACAACAATCTGTTTATTTTGCTCTGCCATTTATGGGCGAAATCCTCTAAATCTAACGTTGCGCTGGGACCCTGCTTTTTTGGATATAACCGGTTTGCCGTTTCTGTCCAGCGCCCCTGTTGCCAGAGCATCTTCTTCTTGTACATCCCCGGAAACAAGCTCGGTATATTCTCCATCCGTTATTCCAGTTTTTATCAAAAGATGTTCAAGGCTTCCATTCTTCATCCTCCATACATGTCGCAAATGCTTGCCTTTAAGCCTTTTTCCGGCTTTTTTGCCTGTTTTTAAATCATTTAATTTTAAATCTTCCTGCTTTAGATTTGCCGGGGGTGTAAATCTCAATGCCTCATTGGGTATCTTGACAACATTGCGCACTTGCTTAACTATTATGGTTACATTGGCCGTCATTCCAGGCTTTAGTTTTAATTCTTTGTTTTCAACTTCTATTATAACGTCATAGGTAACCACGTTCTGCACTATTATGGGGGCTATTCTCACCTGTTTTAGACTTCCTTCAAAGGTAGTATAAGGGAAGGCATCCACTGTAAAGAATGCCTGCTGCCCCGTTTTTATACGACCTATGTCGGCCTCGTCAATACTGGCGTTAACCTGCATTTTGGTTAAATCCTCCGCTATCCTGAAAAGGAGGGGGGTCTGCATCCTGGCGGTCAGGGTCTGGCCTTCATCCACCTCCCTTGAGACGACTGTTCCATCCACCGGGGACCTGATAATTGTGTACTCAAGATTGGTTTTATCCCTCTCCAAAGCAGCCTCAGCACTTTTAACCTGGGAAAAGGATGCTTCGTAATCAGCCCTTTTGGAAGACAGGTTTGCTTTTTGGCCGTTTTGTTCGGCATTAGCGCTATCAAGCCGGGCCAGCGCTTCTTTATATGCCAATTCTTTTTGGTCTCTTTCACTTGCAGATGCAAGGTCTTTTTGAAAAAGTTCAACATATCTTTCATATTCTTTTTGAGCGTAGGCAAGACCGGCCTCTTCCCTTTTTATTTCTGCACCAGCACTTTTGACCTTTGCTTCAGCATAACTTATATTTTTAGAAATACTTTCCAGATTTGCCAGGGCAGTTTTTAATCTTGCGTTTCCTTCTTCTATATCACTTTGATACAGTTCCGGGTCTATCTTTGCGACTATATCTCCCTTTTTAACAATAGAATTATAATCAGCAAATAGTTTCAAGACCTTGCCTGTTACCTGGGCCCCCACATTAACAATTATTACAGGATTCACGGTTCCGGTTGCCGATATGGTCTGCTCAATATCTCCTTTTACCACTGTCATGGTTTTAAAGGTAAAGCTATCCTCTGATTTTAAGTGGATATAAAGACCAAGGACTATTGCAATAATAATAAAAAACAGAACAGTGATAATAATGTTTTTTTTCAATTTTCAATCCTAAATGGTATGGTTCCGACAGCCTTTTTAATTGTTGCCTCTCCAATTTTGTAATCATATAATGCCGTTATAGAATCGGTATTGGCTTCAAGAAAGAGCACCCGCGCATCAGTCAGGTCGATAATCGTTGCAAGTCCTACTTTATATCTTCCCTGTGCCAGCCTCAAGTTCTCTTTTGCCTGTTCAACGGCCGTTTTTGTGGCGCTTACTATTTCTCCCGCCTCTTTCAGATTTAAAACACCTTGCTCTATTTCCTTTTTTATCTTTAATTTCAAGCTGTCAACTCTGCTTTTTACACTTATCAAATTCTCCCCGGCCTCCTTTAATCTATATGAAGTATCAAGACCGCTGAATAATGGTACATCCATGGTTATTCCGGCCCGCCACTCCCTGTCCAGGGGGGATGAACCACCTTTCCAGTCATAAGACATTCTGCCGGAAATTTTGGGAAGGTATTCACTTTTGAAAAATTTTATTTTTTCCTCGCCAGCCATGAGCCTGGCATTAAGTTCAAAAAGCTCGGGTCTGTTTTGACAGGCAAGGAGAAACAGATCATCTATATTATAATCCTGTTTTACAAGCTCTGGCTCATCCTTTATTTGATAAAATACCGGTCCATTAATCCCGATTCCCATGGCATTATTCAGACCAACTATGGAAAGCCTTACCCCGTTTGTTGCCTTGATAAGCGCAACCTTTGCATTAGATAGATCCACCTCGGCCCGGGCAACATCGATTTTCGGCCTGGTGCCGGCTTTATAAAATCCCTTTATCTGCTTCAGATAAAATTCTGCCAGGGCAAATGCTTCCTGGTTGACTTTTTTTAATTCTAAGGCTTTGAGATGACCGTAAAATTCATCTATTACCTGATATACTATTTCCTGGCCTGTGGTATTTAATAAATATGATACAGCCTCGGCCTCATTCTTGCTCATTCTCCAGCTGGAAAGAGACCGGCCAAAATCAAATATATTCTGGGAAAGGAAAAAGCCGACAGTATAATTACGTCTGGATTTTGTCCCGGCAGTACCCGAAGTCCTGTCGTATCCTGATTTAAAATAACCGGAAGAAAAATCAAGAGAGGGAAGAAAGCTGGAAAAAGACTGTTTTGCCCTTAATTTACCGGCTTTTGCCTCTGCTATTTTTGCTCTGATATCAGGATGCTGCTCAACAGCAATTCTTATACAATCCTCCAGAGTTAATATCTCCCCTGTTATATCTGCTTCTTTTTTTTCTTGCCCGCCCCAGGCGATACTCAACATAAAAAAGAAAAGAATCAGGTAAAGGCTGATAATTAATTTTACAGCATGCATATTTTGTTTGACCATTTTTATACTGGTAACTGTTCACGGTTAACAATGGTTTTCAAAAACTGGCTCCTGCTTATATAGACCACTTGTTGTTTATAATGGTAACATTTTTTTCCGATGCAGACGCCTTTCTAATTTTTTGTATAGAGATTTTGTAACGATGGATTGTCTTTGCTGAGTTATGGATGTTCAGATAATAAATTTCATAAAGTCAGATGGCGAAACTAAGGAACGGGGACGAAATAAGTTCGCAATTTTAAGTGTTGAGGCGCCTGCCT
>CAZNFB010000212.1:0-4972 GCA_964572105.1 uncultured Desulfobacteraceae bacterium | reverse complement strand
TCCATTTTTTACTTACCTTGAACAGTTACGTATTTTTCAGACTTATAAAAATATTGCATGAATAGATGGGGGTGTCCATTTATTTTTTCTTCAAGTTCCGTGATACTTTCGCCCAGGTGTCCCGTAATGTCACTGTTCGATTAAAAACAAGCCTGTCCTTGGATGAATCTTTGGAATCAACACAAAAATAACCGATTCGTTCAAACTGATATTTTTTTTCCGGTGGCGCATCTGCAAGACTCGGCTCCAGAATGGAGTCTTTAAGAATTTCCATGGAATCCGGATTTAAAGATTCCATAAAGTCTTTACCATCTTTTTCGTTTCCAGGATTTTCCCTGGTGAAAAGCCGGTCGTAGAGGCGTACCTCAGCATTTACCCCATGGGCTGCGGAGACCCAGTGCAATGTCCCTTTTACCTTGCGTCCGTCCGGGGAGGAACCCCCTTTGGTTTCTGGATCATAGGTGCAGCGTACTTCAATAATTTCTCCTGTTTTGCTGTCTTTTACAAAATCAACACATTTAATATAATAAGCATATCTGAGCCGCACTTCACGGCCAGGGCCTAATCTGAAAAACTTTTTTGGAGGTTCTTCAAGGAAATCATCCTGTTCTATGTAAATCACCCTGGAAAAAGGGAGCTTTCTGGAGCCCATTGCTGTATCCTCAGGGTGGTAGGGACCATCAAGATATTCAACCCTGTCTTCGGGATAATTTTCTATAACAACCCGCAATGGACGCAGCACTCCCATAACCCTGGGGGATGTACGGTTAAGATTTTCCCGCACACAAAATTCCAGAAGCGCGACATCGACTGTACTCTCTTTTTTCCCAACACCGATCCGTTCGCAAAAATTTCTTATGGCCTCTGGTGTATATCCGCGTCTTTTCATACCGGCGATGGTGGGCATCCTGGGATCATCCCATCCTGTGACAGCCTTTGATTCGACAAGCTTTAAAAGCTTTCGTTTACTCATAATGGTAAAGCTGAGGTTAAGCCGTGCAAACTCTATCTGCCGGGGATGAGATTGCTGTTCAAGATTATCAAGGAACCAGTCATACAAAGGTCTGTGATCTTCGTATTCCAGGGTGCAGATGGAGTGTGTGACCCCTTCAATGGAATCTGAAAGGCAATGGGCAAAATCGTACATGGGATATATGTGCCACTGAGCCTTTGTTCTGTGATGGTGAGCATGTTTTATCCGATACATAACAGGGTCGCGCATGTTTAAATTGGGAGAAGACATATCTATTTTTGCCCTGAGAACATGGGCTCCGTCCTGGAATTTTCCCGATCTCATACCTTCAAACAGATTCAGATTTTCCTCCATGAACCGGTTTCTGAAAGGGCTGTCAAGGCCTGGTTTCTGGAGTGTTCCCCGCATCGATTTTGTCTGTTCGGCATCAAGGCTGCAGACATATGCTTTTCCGTTTTTGATTAATTGCAGGGCAAATCCATACAATTGTTCAAAATAATCAGATGCATACATTAAGCGATCCCCCCAGTTAAAACCGAGCCATTTTACATCCGATATTATCGATTCTGTATATTCCACATCCTCTTTAACGGGGTTAGTATCGTCAAATCGAAAGTTGCAGATGCCGCCATTATTCTCTTCTGCGATGCCAAAATTTAAACAGATTGATTTGGCATGACCTATATGGAGATATCCATTGGGCTCCGGCGGGAATCTTGTTACAATACGGCTGTTATTTTTTCCGGCTTTTAAGTCTTCTGCTATAATTTGCCGGATAAAATTTGTCGGTGCAGGGGCTGGATCGGCTTTAGGCATTTTGTTACTATCCTTTCTTTTGTGCGTAATTATAAAATATTATCTTAAGGTCTATATAAGTTGGGCTTGGCTCTAATTTCACCATAGCTCGGTTTTGGCACCTAATGGACTAAACTCTTTCATTTTCACTCTTTTTTAAGCTAATGAAATTTTGTAAAATTTCGATCAAGCCGAAGTATGAATATGCACATCCATTTGGGGAAATGGAATTGTTATTTTGTTTTTATTAAATTCTTTGTAAACTTGTTTATTTAGCTCATGGGTTATTCTTCCCCTGTCTGCGGGATTTTTTGCCCAGCAGAGAAGCTCAAAATCAAGGGAAGAATCACCAAAAGCCCTAAATCGTACCCGCGGTTCAGGAAAAGATGTGATCTCTTCATGGGAATCGGCTATAGCAATGAGAACATTTTCAACGTGATCAATATCTGACCCGTAAGCTGCCCCAATCTTGATACGTATTCTGAATCGTGGCTCAGGGGCGCTTTCGTTAATAATTTTACTGTTTGCTATAACTGCATTGGGTATGGAAATCTGCAGGTCGTCCCGGGTTAAAAGAATAGTACTTCTAACACCAACTTCAACAACTGCTCCACGTTCTCCTGATTCGAGAACAATATAATCCCCCGCCTTAAAGGGTCTGTCCACAAATATGTTCATTCCCCCAAAAAAATTGGCTATGGTATCTTTTGCTGCAAAAGCCACTGCCAAACTCAAAACTCCTGCGGAAGCGACAATCGGTGTAATATTTATTGCCCATATCCCTAAAAAAATGGCTAAAACGCTTATTGTCAGCAGAATATTACCCAGGTTTTCAGCCAGGTTTATAAATAATTTTCCCTGTACATGAATTTTTCGCAAATGGACAAAAATTTCTTTAAGCAGATTGTAAATTGCGCGTACTACAACAATGAGAATTGCTGTTTTCAAAAATGCTGACACAACAAATTTAATCTGGGGATCAATTTTAATCCAGTTTACCGCAGATAATACACCCGCCAGGAGAATGGTGTTTATAACCGGGCGGTGGGCTATCTCTATAAACGTATCATCCCCTTGAAACTTGGATTTTTTAACAAGTGCCCGTAAAACCTTTGCTATAAAAAGGTCAAGAATTTTTGCTGCAATTGCGGTAAAGAGCAATATTGCCAGTCCCCCTATGAGGCGCATCTCTTTAATAAGCAAAATAAGAGCATCAAGATTGTTTTGTACTATTTCCATAAAAATCTCCGTTTTATATCCGCAGTAAAACCGATTTTATGCAGCCGATTGTTATGCATATATCAATTTCCCTTTCGATTTTGGAATTTCACGACCTGAGTCTTTTGCAGTTTCGATCCATTCGTTGATTATGATTTCTGCATTTGACACAGCTTCTTGATAACTATGACCATCAGCCATACATCCAGGGAGTTCTGGAATTTCGGCAACAAACAATTTGTCTTCCTCACTCCAGTAAATAATCATTTCATATTTATTCATCATTTACTCCCATATTTAATTTATATTTCAATATTATATTTCTAACTTGCTTAACTTGATATGCCTTCGATTTTGAACCTAAAGGTTGTAGGTTTATAATTTCATCAACACCATCTTTTGTAAAAATATGATGGTCACCTCGTATTCGTTCATCAAACTCAAAGGCCATCAATAAATTGCACAATCCAGAAAATGAAATATTTGAATCAGAAGTTCCTCTTAAAACTTTGATTAATAATTTATCATATTTTCCCATATTTAGTCCTATGTAAAATCATTTCAGGAGCATAACAAAAGCAGATTTTTTTTAAACAGCTTAAGGAGTTCTTTGATCTTTTCCGGACTTATATATGATGAGTTAAAATTACAGCAAAAAGTAAGGCTCCCTTTATAGCCGGATACTGTAAAAATTATACCGGCCCCAGGCATGGCAGGGGCGTTCATCAAGCAGGATACCCCCTTTACACTTCCAAAATCACATGCAGTTTCAGGAATTATTCCGACATTACTAAGACCGTGGCTTTTAGGGCCAAAGTCTTCAAACTGCGAGCTTGCTATTTTTCCAATTATTTTTGGCTGCACCATGGCTGCTGCATTATCCCACAGTTCCTTTAAGCCGAAGGTTTTTTTCTTTGAATCAAATTTTTTTTTAATTTTTAAAAGAGCCTGATGAACATCCAGCAGGAGATGAGCATTAATGGTTATGATACGGATTCCGCTCATGTTTGCCAATGTGCCGGCCGGCTCTCCCAGCCATCTTCTAAGATCTATTGTGTAAATAGAGTTTATGCACGATGGCTCCCCTCCCCAGGAAATATTCCACTGACAAACAGTTGTCATCAAAGCTGCCATGCAGATATCATTAATTGTTGTTTTATACTGGTTTGTATTTTTACGGATATTTTCGAGTTCTTCACGACTTATTGTAAATGTATCACAGGAAGGCACAAGCTCGCCGGTGTTTTTCTCATCCGTAGAAACACCGTTTGAAATGACCCATTGCTGACGGTTATATTTAAAAACAAATTTTAAGATCAGGCTAATCTCTTTAAGGCTTGAGCCGGGGGCAAGGAACCATCGGTACCATTTTACATGTTTTGCCATCTGAAGCAAGCTTCTGTTTGTGTCCGGGAGAGGCGAAATGGTGAATTCGGGGTTTTTTTCAAGGGACCTGTATATCTCTGCAAATAAGCTGAAAAGCCTTTTAGCTCCTTCCCCGTCAATAACCATATGGTGGATCTGGAAGATAAAATAATGGATTTCAGGGGAATCAACGGAGAGAATCTTCACCAGGGGGAGAATGTCTGTATCTATATGATTTCTTACCGCCCCGTTTAAAAGCTCATCAGCCGCTGTTTTGTCCGGCACTTTTTGCCTGTTGATTACTTTGGATAAATCCCCAGGGTCTTCGTAAACCCATCGGCTTTGCCATAATCCTGCCTCAAACCTTGAACTGATAAGAGGGAAGGCTTTTATTAACAGTTCCAGGGCATTTTTTAATATCCTGTCATCCAAAGGTGCTTCCATTGTCATGATTATCCAAATGGAGCATTCCGGCTTTTTATGCATGGTGCTATATAAAACCCTGTCAAGAAAAGCTCCTTTAATTATATTTTTATCCTGTTGCATTTGAGCCCTCTTTTTAAGGCACCCTTAGGAACGAGGACGAAATAACTTGGTATTTTAAGCGTCGATCCATCCTGC
>CAZNFB010000211.1:0-4979 GCA_964572105.1 uncultured Desulfobacteraceae bacterium | reverse complement strand
GGAGGCTTGAGGAAAATAGCCAGTATGCCAGCAATGCCAAAACAACCTGCGGCAAGGAGAAACGCAATAAGGTAACTACCGGTGATATCAAAGACAACTCCCCCTGTTAAGGCACCAATTATGGCTCCTATGCCTGCTATTGACCAAAAAATACCCATAATTTCATTAAGGTTTTTGTTGCCAAAATAGCTACCTATTAATCCGGGAATCTGGGGAACCCTTGCTCCGTAAAAATATCCGTAAATTATCACAAATATAAAAAAAGTGCGCGAGCTGTTTATAAAAGGGAGGCCTGTCATAACAAAAGCGGAAATAAATGTGGCAATGATGAGAGATTTTTTCAGGCCGATGCTGTCTGAAATAGCGCCTCCAGACAACCTGCCCACGATGCTCACCCCTCCTATGAATCCAAGGCCTGCAGCCGCAACATTTTGAGGTACACCGGAATTAACAGCAAAGGGAACAATATGAATCATAATAAGGTGGATGGGAAGGGCGCAGAATAACCAGATCAGTCCAAGAATTAAAAATGACCGGGTTTTCATTGCTTCATTGGTTGTCCACTCTTTTTTGCAGGAATTACTTTTCTCCTTCAGATTTGCTGCAGAAGATTCTGCTTCACCCTTGCCCAGTGGCTGGAGCCCCATATCTTCCGGACGATCCACCATGGCAAGTGAAGCCAGGGTAAGTATAAGCCAGGTAAGCCCTCCAATAATAAAATATGCATTACGCCAGCCATAACAAGATATTAATAATTCTGCTGTGGGAGCAGCAATCAAAGGTCCTGCTCCGATTCCTGATGCAGCTATACCCAGTGCCAGACCTTTTTTTTTGATAAACCATTTCTGAACAATTGCAGTTGGAATCGCAGTGGTGGCTCCCACGCCCAAAGAAGCTATGAGATAAAAAAGATAAAAATGCCACAAATTATTAGCCAAACCGCAAAGAAAAAATCCGATACCCATGAAAACAGCACTAATTCCAAATATACGTTTTGCCCCATATTTGTCCGTCATCCTGCCCAGCAGGGGCAATGAAATAACCAGCACCGCCACATGAAAGGAATGTATGGTCGATAGTACACCCGCGCCCCATCCGAATTCTTGTTGAAGCGGTTTAAAAAATATGCCCAGGGAAAAGAAAAACCCATAAGTCTGTGCACCAAAAAAACAGCATAGGGCAATAACCCAGCCATAAAAAAACTTCGGCGCCTTTTTTGTACGATCCGATATCTTAGAGGTTGACGGCAAGATAAGTCCTCTTATTTTTTTCAGGGTTGATTTTAACTTTGGGCATTAAATGTCAGAGCCAAACCATGGTAAAACTTAAAAAACGCTGAATAATTACGCTCAGTCCATTGCTGAAATTATTTATCATCTGGACAATCAATAATATCAATGTTTTCCGATTTAATTTTAGGCATGCATATTTTTTAAGCTTACCTTAAATTTTATAAAATGCTCTCTTTTATTATGATCATAAGCACATTGATCTTGCGCCGAAATACTGTAGCATAACTATTGTTTTCGAACAAATCAATTAAATATTCCTGATCCTTTGGCCCATACCAGTAATTTTTTACTGGCACGCCGGTACCCTTGCAAAAGCCCATGGAATTAGTATTTGTTTAGTTGAGCGTTGGAAACCAAGCAATATGATTCTTGCATTCTCTTTTCACATGTGATCTGATTAAGTCGGAAATGTGTATGGATCAGCATTTTTAAAATAATAGATAGTTGCAAAATATCTTGATTTGTCCGCTCAAGGAATTGCAAAAAAGAAAATACGAAAAAAAATAATCAAACTTCCTTTCTCAAAATTCTAACCGACAATACTGAAAACATCATTTTATTAAAAGGGAAAAAATACTATGAGTGACAAAAAAACAGTTCTTGTTGTGGATGATGACCCTGATTTTAATAGTATTACCCAAAGTTATCTAAAAAAAGCAGGTTTCAAGATTAAAGAGGCATTTAACGGGGTTGAGGCTATGGAAATAGTAAGGGCTGAACCTCCTGATGCAATTGTGCTTGATGTGATGATGCCGGAAAAAAATGGCTTTCAGGTATGCAGCGAGATTAAAGGTGATGAGAGTCTTGCTATGATACCTATTCTTCTGCTTACCAGCGTGGGATCCAATGTTACATCAAACCAGGTGACAAAACCGCCCACCCGTTATTCTCACTTTAACGGTATGTATACAGAAGCTGATGATTATCTGGAAAAAACAGCTTCTGGAGAAGATATTGTCAAAAGCATAAAACAACTTATATATGGGTAAACATTTATATGAAAATGATAAATTATGAATTAAGGAAGTCTACTAATTTATAAAATGCCATTAAACGCTATCTCATTTTCATATTTTGTTGTGCCCGATAGGGCATGCCGGTTATATAAAAATGAAGAATGGTAACAGATAAAGCTTAAATTTTGATCCCCGAAAGACTCAATATATTCCTGCGGTTAAAAATTTTTCCATTCTTAAACAAAATTAAATATTTTTCAAAAGTCTCATGTTACTTTTGTTTTTTCAGGCATTTCTTTGGATGGTTTACTGTTCTTAATGGGAAAAAAAACAGTAAAAGTACTTCCTTTTCCATAAGTACTTTTAACATTTACATCACCGCTCATGGAATCGAGAAGCTCCTTGACTATGGGCAGTCCAAGACCTGAACCAGTGGTATAGCGTGTATTTTTTTCTTTAATACGGTAAAATCTCTGGAAAATTTTATCAAGGTTTTCTTTTTTTATCCCTATACCGTTATCTTTTACAGATACACGCACATGTTTATCGGAGTAATCTGCTTCTACCCTGATCTTCCCACCATTTCCAGTATAATTTATTGCATTTGTTATAAGATTTCCAAAGACACTCTCAACCGCAAGTGAATCAGCAATAATCGAAGGAAAAGGCCGTTTTGAAAGTTTAAGGGTTAACGTTTGATTTTTACTTTTTGCCATGTCTCCTAAAAAAAGAACGGTTTTTTGCAGTATATCATCAATTTGAGCAAAACCAGGTTCATGGAAAAAGGTTCCAACATCGATCCTTGAAAGGTCAAGCAAGTCCCCAATCAAAGATATTAATCCAAGAGTGCGCTCCTTGGCTCTGGCAAGAATTTTAAGATCCTCTTCGTACGCATCGCCAGCCATATCGCCCAGCACAAGCGCAAGCTGCTGGTGAATCGTTGAAAGTGGTGATTTTAATTCATGGGAAACTTTAGCCAGGAACTCAGATTTAAGCCGGTCAAGCACTTTTATATTTGAAATATCAACACAGGTCACCACAGCACCCAGTTTTTCATTTTTTTCTCCAACTACAGGCCGACCTCTTATCATCAGATATTTGTCTTTTGAAAGCACAAGTTCAAAAGCAGCGGCATCTCCGGTATCTTCATTACTGTGTCTGGAAATTTTAATAACAAAATCACAAAGCTCTTTATCTTCAACATAGTCAGAAGAGTAGCCTCCTATTTCAAGACTTTCTTCTATCTCCAGAAGAGACCTGAACGAAGGATTCATCAAAATTATTCTTCCATGGAGATCAGTAACCGCCACCCCCGTTGGAAGAGATTCTATGATTGCTCTGATCCGGCTCTGAGAAGCCATCTTTTCAGCTTCAAGAAGCTTTAACTTTGTCTTGTCCAGGGTGTCCTGCATCTTGATTTCGTCTCTTAAATCGTGGAAAAAACCTATTGTTGCCATCTCGCAACCTGCCTCGTAAACTATTGCTGCGTCAAGATATATGGGAACCTTTGCTTTGTTTTTACTTAAAAGATCCACAGGAAAAGATTTTAACTTTCCTTTGGGCCCGAAACCATCCTTCCGTAAAAACCACATAACATCCTGTGCTCCCCCTGGTGGATATATATCTCTTATATCAAGGTCGGTCAGGGCTTCTTTAACTGTATGTCCTGTTATTTTCGCTGCAGATTCACTAAAAAAAAGTATTTTCCCAGTCTTGTCAGCTGCAATAACTCCATCAGGAGCACTTACGATGAGTTTTTGCAAAAAAACACTGGGACGTTGAAGCTTATCTTCAAGGTCTCCTAAGGTGGGCAGATCAAAATCCATTACTACTATTGATTCAAGCTTGCCTTTTTCCAAAACCGGATATGCAAAAATACAGGAAATTTTATTCGGATCAATATCACCTTGTTTTTCATGGTGCAAGGCCGGAAAGGATGTTTTAATGATAGTTACGACGGGGCAGCAAGGACATGGCGTTTCCCTGTTAAAAAAAAACTTATGACATATTTTTCCTGTTAGAATGGTTTTATCAGGTGTAATTCCGCTTTTAGCCGCCAGAATTTTAAAATCAGGAGATAAAACAAAAAAATTTTTCCCAAAAGCGTCCACAGCTTTTAGAAGATACTCTTTTTCAATTTCAGATCTCATATTTTTTCCGTTTTAATTATAAACAGTATGTGGTTTTAAAACTGTCATATTTTCCAGGGTTACCTTCAAAAAAGCTTAATTAACTATCGACAAACAAGGTTCAGTAGGATATAAATTCACACATAAATAAATTTACTGCATTATCTATAGTCGGCGTATTACAATACGCCTTTTTTTTTCTGGCCTTGCGCCGAGTTTTAAAATAGGGCTATTATCTGAACCTCTATATGTATTTTATGATCAAAAAATATTCAAAGCATATTTTTTGATGGCCAAGATTTAATTTTGACAAAATCAATGGTAATATATAAGATTTGGCAGACAATGCCAAGTGTTATCAAGCTAAATGCAATATGAGGTGGTGGTCATACAGAATTGTGTTTACCATACGTTATAAACTATAGAAAGATTATTACCCAAAGTCATCATAACGTATAAACTGAAAGATCAAAATATTTTTGTAGCAATAGCAATGATTTTGCTAGATACTATTTTTAAAGGGCACCGTCAAGTATCACAATTATGAAATTCATGTTTCTGGTTCACGGAACTTAATTTTTTCAATAGGGTAATAACTAAGG
>CAZNFB010000210.1:0-4997 GCA_964572105.1 uncultured Desulfobacteraceae bacterium | reverse complement strand
TTGCTGAAATTGTAACTATTCAGTGTTACTAATTTAAGAGACGCAACAGGTATGATCTGATTAAAGCAATTGAAATTGTTTGAACGTATTAAAGAGCGTTAAGAAAGAACCCATCAGGGCTGAAGGTATTTGTATCATTTTCCGGTATACTATTACGTAAGCTTATATTTATGACAGGTTCTTTCTTTACGACTTTTTATACGTAAGTTTTTCATGGTTTAATTAGATTATACCTGTGCTATACAGATTAGCTGAATAGTTACCTGAAATTTTATTAAATTGTGGAGATAATTTATTACTATGGAGTCTGTCTATGATAGTAGGAGAACAAAAACCGATAAAAGAAATCAAAGAAAGCTTACTTCCATATGGAAAAGTTTTGATTTTAGGCTGCGGTACGTGCGTTAAGACCTGTTTTGCGGGTGGTGAGGATGAAGTTGCTGTTCTTGCTTCTGCGTTGCGTCTTGCGTTTAAAAAAGATGGAGGCAGGATTGAAATTGAAGAATTAACCATAGAACGGCAGTGTGAAAATGAGTTTATACAGGAAGCAGCGCCTAGTATCGCCAGAAATGATGTTGTTTTGTCTTTGGCCTGCGGCGCGGGTGTTCAGGATATAGCAAAATCTTTTGATGACATGCCTGTTTTGCCCGGAATTAATACTACTTTTATTGGAATTCAGGAAAGGTCAGGTGTTTTTACAGAAGAATGCTCGGGCTGTGGTAATTGCGAATTAGCGTATTTTGGAGGAATCTGTCCCATTACCCGCTGCTCCAAAAAACTACTCAATGGTCCTTGCGGAGGTTCCCAGAATGGTATTTGTGAAGTAAACCCTGATACTGAGTGCGCATGGCAGCTTATTATTGATCGTTTAACAAGGCTGGGGCAACTGGATAATTTAAAGGTTTATATTCCTCCAAAAAATTGGGCAACCAGTAATTCGGGTGGACCCAGAAAATTAATAAGGGAGGATCATATTATATGACAACAGAATCAGTAAGCCAGCTACAAAAGGTTTTATCCGAAGGCGGATTTGCAGTCACAGCCGAATGCGGGCCCCCACGGGGCGCAAATGCGGAAGTTCTTCGGGAAAAAGCTGAAACAGTTAAGGGGTATGCAGATGCTGTAAATGTGACCGATAATCAGACTGCCATTGTGAGAATGTCGAGTATAGCCGCTTCAGTTCATCTTTTGAATATCGGGCTCGAACCTGTAATGCAGATGGTGGTAAGGGACAGAAACAGGATTGCGCTGCAGTCTGATATTCTTGGAGCATGGTCTCTGGGAATCAGGAATATTCTGTGTCTTTCAGGGGATCATCAGACTTTTGGAAGCCAGCCTGATGCTTTAAATGTTTTTGATATAGATTCGATGAATCTCATAAGAATGGTAAAGGATATGCGGGAAGAGGGGAAGGATATGAGCGGTTTTGCCTTGAATGAACCTCCCAGGATGTTCATTGGAGCCGCAGCCAATCCCTTTGCTGATCCTTTTGAATACAGAGTTATCCGTTTGGCCAAAAAAATCGACGCAGGTGTCGATTTTATTCAGACCCAGTGTGTCTACAACATGGACAGATTCATTGAGTGGATGCGTCTGGCCCGTGAAGAGGGTCTCACCGAGAAAGTTTATATTCTTCCCGGCGTAACTCCATTGAAATCGGCAGGAATGGCAAAGTATATGGAAAAAAACGTGGCAGGTATGGATGTCCCGGAATCTTTAATTAAACGTATGGAAGGGGTTCCCAAAGATAAGGCCGTTGCTGAGGGATTAAAAATTTGTCAGGAGACGATTGAACAGCTTCGCGAAATCAAAGGGGTAAGTGGTATCCATATTATGGCCATAGGATGGGAAGAAAAGGTGGCGGAAATTGTTAAAACCGCTGGTTTGCGTAGTTAAAAGAGGTATGTATGCCTAAAAAATATCATATTGAAACAACACCAATTCCCCCTCGGTTTCATCCCGTTGGTAAATATACGACAATCGAGTTCAGGGAAGACTGTGCAGGAAGTTGCAGAGAGTGTGTTAAGAAAAAATGTGTTTATAATGTATTTAAGGATAATTACTTTCATATCAGTGAAATGAAGGAACCTGAGTATTTATATGAATGTATGAGCTGCTTCAGATGTATTCAGGAATGTACCAAGGGCATCTTTTCAAGAGTAATAAATCCTGAATACAGAACTCTGGGAGATGAATACTGGAATCCGGATATTATCCACAGAACATGGTACCAGGCTCATACCGGTGCCATCCCCGTGTCAGGTTCCGGCTACGGAGGTCGTTTTTCAGGGCCCGGGTTTGATTCCATCTGGACAGACATGTCGGAGATTGTACGACCCACCAGGGACGGAATACATGGACGGGAGTATATAAATACTTCCATTGAACTTTCCCGCAGACCTGAAAGACTGATCTTCAACGAGGATATGTCCCTTGCTGTGGATGTTCCTCCGATTATGGAGATACCTGTTCCTATTTTGTTCCAGCCCCCGGATCTTGGAATTGTAAATGAGAATGTTCTTAAATCCCTGGCAAAAGCTGCAAGCACAATGGGAACATTGATGTTTATACAGCCGGAAATTGTTACAGATGATTTAAAAGCATATGGGGCCACTCTGATTCCATGCTTGACAAGGGAGACTCTTGGTAAATATCAGGATCTTGTTGACGCCTCCCTTATGATCGAGCTTGCCCATGAACCTGGAATAGAAAAGGAATTTTCCAGGATCAGGAAGATAAAGGAAAATATCTTTATATCTGTGGGTGTTCCCTTAAACTCCGATGCCGCCTCCATTGCCATTGAGCTCACAAAGGGAGGGGTTGATACAGTACATTTTTATGCTGATAATCATGGCAGAGAGCTGGTTCCAAATAAGCCCATGTTTATTAAAGACGCTATTCGTAAGATCCATCTTGCCCTTGTTGATGCCTCCATAAGACAAAGAGTGAATCTCATTGTTACAGGCGGGGTAGCCATGGCTGAACATGTAAACAAGTCTATTCTGTGCGGAGTTGATGGTGTTGTAATCAATTATCCCTTACTTATTGCCATGGAGTGCCGATTATGTTTCGGGTGTAATAAAGGGCTTCCATGTCCGGTCAAGATCGGGGAAGTCGATCCTGAATACGGGAGCGCCAGGATAATAAACCTGATGGCTGCATGGCGGAATCAGATCCTTGAAATGCTTGGTGCCATGGGACTTCGTGAAGTTAGAAGATTACGTGGTGAAGTGGGCCGTTCCTTATGGCTTGAGGATCTTGAAAAAGAAAATTTTGCTCCGATATTCGGAGAAAGAAAAGTCTCTTTTGATTTTTAGGAAAATCCATGAACGACAGAAAAAAAATTAAACGGCCGGAAGTTGTTGAAACCCCATCAAGGTTTCGTAATACAATCGGCAAATATACGATAAAGAGAAATTCAAGTTGTATTTCTTGTGGTTTATGTGCAGAGCTCTGTCCCTATGGAGTCCATATAAAACCGAAAAATTATTCTCGCCCCTTGAGACCTGTGGAACATAAATGTATTGGGCCGGATTGCAGGAAAAATGATTATTTTTGTATAGACAGGTGCCCGGCAAAAGCTTTGACGCTGCGGAAAAATTCAACCCTCGAAACCATGGGTGATTACCGGTGGCCCCCTGAGATGCTCCTTGGCCATTTTGCCATGGCTGAGACAGGGGACGTTCCCATTGTTGATCTTGAATATTCCCTTGGTAATTCCGGAGGCGGGTTTGATAAAATGCGTTTCATAAAACCGGATCCTGGCCAAAGAAATGATTTTAAGGATGACGAGATTGATCTGAGTATTGAATTAAACAAAACCGGAGACAGACGGCCAAAGAAGACCATATCAATTCCATGTTATGGCGGCGGCATGTCATATGGATCCACCGCACTTGCTGTAATGGTGGGAAGGGCTCGGGCGGCAAAACGGCTTAATACTCTGACATGTACCGGAGAAGGAGGATATCCCCCGGAGCTTTTGCCTTACAAGGAGCATGTTATAACCCAGGTTGCCACAGGTCTTTTTGGTGTTCGTGAAGAGACCATTCAAAATACTCCCATGATGGAGTTCAAGTATGCCCAGGGTGCAAAGCCGGGTCTTGGTGGGCATCTTCTTGGAGAAAAAGTTACCGAGGCTGTTGCAGCAATGCGTGAAACTGTGGTGGGAAGTCCTCTTTTTTCCCCATTTCCTTTTCACAGTGTATATTCTGTTGAAGATCATAAAAAACATGTGGACTGGATGAAGGAGATTAATGATCAAGTTCTTTGTTCGGTGAAGGTTTCCACACCCACAGATGTTGATATGGTGGCTGTGGGGGCATATTATGCAGGTGCCCATGTTATTCATATTGATGGAAGTTATGGGGGAACAGGGGCTGCACCTGATATTGCCAAAAAAAATATTGCCATGCCCATAGAGTATGCGATTCCCAAGGTTCACAGGTTTCTTGTAAATGAGGGGGCAAGGGATAAAATTTGTCTTATTGCCAGTGGAGGAATCAGAAATGCCATGGATGTACTCAAGGCAATAGCCCTTGGTGCGGATGGAGTCGTGATCGGTACAGCTGAAATTGTGGCGCTGGAATGCGTACGTTGTACAAAATGTGAAAGTGGTCGCGGCTGTGCGCGGGGTATTGCAACTACAGATCCTGAACTTGGCTATATGATAACAGAAGAATATACTGAACAGCGCATAGTTAACCTCTATCTTGCATGGTGCAAGCAATGGTGTGAGCTTCTTAGAAGTTTTGGAATGCAGAACATCCGGGAGCTTGTGGGGCGTTCAGATCTTCTGGTTCACCTTGATTATCTCGAAGAGAGTGAAAGGGCAAAATATAAGCCTGCCCCTAATTACAGGATGGTTATTTAGGAACGAAAATTTTATAAGTTGAACGAATTAGCTTATCTTTTGGCCCATCTACTTCGTTGCATCAAAGGTCGAATACGTATAGTATGCAACCTTTAATGCGCCTTGTATATGGGCCAAAATCCTG
>CAZNFB010000209.1:0-5004 GCA_964572105.1 uncultured Desulfobacteraceae bacterium | reverse complement strand
GAGCGCAATGATGTTTTAGACTGTTTTGTATATTGCTATGCCGCAGCCTTGAAAGCTGGCCTGGCTCACCGGGATTGGGATGCGATAGAAGCAGACCACCGGCAGGTGGCAAGCGGGAATCCTCCACAGCCTAAAAAACCAGCTAACCGAAGAATAAGGAGTAAGGGCTTATTGTGATAAAATCCGGATTATTGGACGGAAAAAATGAGATAAGCAAATTCCTAAATAATGCCAGTGAATATAAGCTAAAAAAATATGTGAATGCTGGAATGCCGGTTTTAATCGAGGATAACAGATGGTTGGCACATGCTGATAATATAGAAGAATTTTTTAAGCGGTACACAAGAGTTAAACCACAAAATTTAAGATAACATTTAAAATACACAATTTAATATGAGCCTCCTAAGAAAAATCTTAGGAGGCTTTTTTTGTTTTAGATCGTACTTATTCCATGTCAAACAAAATAGCCGGTGAATAAGCATATTAAAAGTACCGAAAAAAGCATGAACAATCAGCTATTTGTATAAATAGAAAATTGTCATGTTATGATGTTTTAAAAAATAAAGGAGAAAAATGGCAGGAATTTCATTATCGCAGGCTCAATTATTATTAGATGCAGCAATAACAGCATATCAGGCGGCGTTGACTTCTCAGGAATATAGCAAGGGAGATCGGCGGCTGGTCCGAGCTGAATTGAAACAATTATCGGGTGAAGTTTCACGGTGGGATCGAGAAGTTAAGCGTTTGGCCGGTGGCGGTATAAAAATTATAGGTGCGACTCCATGTTAAAAGAGGTCACGCATAAAAAACAAAAGGATAAAGTCAGTTTTTTTGATAAGGCGGTTTCTTTCGTCTCCCCTGCCTATGCCGTGAAAAGGGCAAAATCTAAATTACAATTGGAAATGTTAAACAGTTATGAGGGAGCAAGCAAGTCGAAAAGAAGTTTAAAAGAATGGTCGACATTAGGAAACGATGCAGATTCGGACGTTTTGCCAGACCTGGAAACATTACGTGAACGCAGCCGGGATTTAATACGCAATAATCCTCTTGCCACCGGCGCGATAAAAACAAAAGTCACAAATGTTGTGGGGACCGGCCTTAAACTGCAATCAAGAGTTGACCGGACTTTCCTAAAACTCACGGACGAGCAAGCAGATGAATGGGAATCAGCAACAGAACGGGAATGGCGGAATTTTTGGGACACAAAAGAGGTTGACGCAGCGAGAACGTTAACGGGCAATGCGATCACAAGGCAAGCATATCAGCAAGTAAAAGAAAATGGAGATGTTTTTATTCTCTTGCCGCATGTTGATCGAAAAGGCGTTTTATATAATCTCAAGGTTCAAATTATTGAGGCAGACAGAGTTTCAAATCAAAATTTTCAAGCTGATTCTGATTTAATTGCCGGTGGGATCGAAAAAGATGAATATGGTGCTCCTGTAAAATATCACATTTTAAAAAATCATCCTGGATCAATCGATGCTGAGCAGTCTTGGAAAACAGTCGACGCTTTTGGGGCTAAAACAGGGCTGAGAAACATAATTCATTTATACAATCCAACCAGGCCAGGGCAGTCCAGAGGTGTTCCAGATTTAGCCCCAGTAATCGAAATTTTAAAACAGCTTGGAAGGTATACAGCAGCCGAAATTAATGCAGCAGTAGTTTCCGCTGCCTTTACCGTTTTCATAGAAACTGAAGATGGGAATGGCAGCTTTGACTATTCTAATTTAGGCGACGAAGTTAAACATTCGGCACCAGATAAGGATTTAAAATTGGGAAACGGATTAATTATGAGTTTGGCCTCCGGCGAAAAAGTACACGACTCCAACCCAGGGCGGCCAAATACAGCGTTTGACCCTTTTGTGTTAGCCCTTTTGCGACAAATTGGTGTTGCTTTAGAATTACCTTTTGAAATACTTGTGAAACATTTTACGGCATCTTATTCAGCAGCCAGGGCAGCTTTACTTGAATTATGGAAATACGTTTTGTCTGAAAGACAGTGGTTGACCGATAATTTCTTAAAATTGGTTTATGAGGTCTGGATGTATGAGGCCGTTGTCACCGGACGCATTGCCGCTCCTGGGTTTTTAGCTGATCCAGCTATAAAAATGGCTTATCTTGGGTGTGAATTTATCGGCCCCACGAAAGGTCAAATCGATGAATTAAAAGAAGTCAGGGCAGCAGATGAAAGGGTATCCGCAGGTTTTTCAACAATTGCAACAGAAACAGCGCAACTAACCGGCGGAGATTGGGACAAAAATCATAAACAGCAGACAAAAGAGCGCAAGAAACGCTTGGAGGATGGGCTAATTGTTGAAGCTGAAATAATAGAGGGAGAAAACGAAAATGGGCAATAAATGTACAGAGTTATCTTTTGTAGCACCTGTATTTTTAGAAGGGGAATCAGAAGAAAATTTTTTAATCGAGGCGTACACAGGCGCATTGCTTGAAAGATGGTGGGGCGATTTAGCCATTGACGTTTCTGGAATTGCCGCAAAACAAAACATACCGATATTGCTGAATCACGACACATCACAAATCGTTGGTTTTTCGCAGAAAGCATATACAGAAAAAAACAGTTTTTTTGTAAACGGCAAATTTTCAGAAGTAACAGCAGCAGCAAAAGAGGCTAAAGGCTTATCAATTGAGGGCTTTCCATGGCAAGCTAGCGTGGGCATAAGGCCAATAAAAACTATGTCCCTTGAAAAAGATGGGGAAACAACCGTCAACGGGCTTAAGATTAACGGCCCCGCAGAGATATGGCTTGAATCAGAAGTTTTTGAAACATCATTCGTCCCACTCGGCGCAGATTCAAACACAAAAATCACAACATTTGAAAGAATAAAAGAAATCGAAAAACCACAACCAAAAGAGGAAAGAATTATGGATATTACAAGGGAAAGTTTGGGGAAAGAGGCTCCTGATCTGCTTAAAGCCATTTGTGATGAAGCGATGGTAAAAGGCGCAGCAACAGAGCTTTCAAGAATCAAAGATGTCATGGGAAGCGGCCTCCCTGGGCATGATGCGTTAATCGAAAAATTGGCTTTTGATGGGAAAACAACCGGAGCAGAAGCAGCACAGCAAGTAATTCTTGCAGAAAGAAGCTTAAGGGCTAACGCAGAAGAAAACCTAAAAGCTGACAATATTCTCCCCGTTCCGCATGTTGTCCCGCCTGTAATTGAAGCCCTTGAGGAAAAAGAAATTACAAAAGATGGCTTTGAAAAATCAAAAGAATTAAAAGCGGAGTTCGGAGATTGGGAAACATTCGAGGCTTACAACAGTGCAATGGATACAGGCATTGTGAAAGTTATTTCAAACGGGGGTAAAAAATAATGACAACCTTGGCAACAGATACAGCGAGAACATACGAATTAGGGGAGCGCAACGAGTTTGCGGTTATCGCCTCAGATATAATTTATGAAGGTGCGGCGGTCGGGATTGTAACAGCGTCCGGACATGCAAGACCGTTAACCAACGTTGACAAATTCGCAGGTTTCGCAGAGAAACAAGCAGACAATTCAGCAGGTGCTGCAGCTGCTATTAACGTGAGAACTGTAAAATCCGGTTCGGTAAAACTGGCAATAACAGGTGCGGTTATCACAGATATAAACCAGCCTGTTTATGCCCAAGATGATAACGCTTTTTCTTTCATAAAAACTTCCGGTGTTTTTATCGGATTTATGCGGAGATTTGATTCTTCCGGGTATGGGATCGTTGAATTTAACGCAGGTGTTCTGATTGATCCGCACGAGGGCTTAACCGCTGAAACATTGTCTGCGAATAAAACGCTTGATGCCCTGGACACCGGGAAAGTTTTTTTTGTTGATACGGATGCTTTTACAATCACTTTGCCAGCAGTTGCGAAAATGAGTTTCAGGATTGTGAACGGGGCAGCCTTCGGAGTCGCAATTATGACAATCAGCCCGAATGCAAATGATAGCATCCAGGCGACAGATTTGGCGGCAGTAGACGACAAGGACTTGATAAACACAAAAGCAACAGCGAACAGGGGAGATCAGGTTGACATTGGATATGGCGATGCAACCGGATGGGACGCTTCAAAAATGATCGGAACCTGGGCAGTGGAGGCATAAAAATGGATAGAATAACAGAACGTCAGGTAATAGGGACTTTTTATAAAACTCTCAATCAGGATGTTGGAGCGGCTTGGATTAACAGCGTTTCAAACCTTTTCCAGTCCGACCAGGCATCTGAGGAATACGCATGGTTGGGGCAGTCTCCGCAAATGCGTGAATGGATAGGCGGGCGTAATGCAAAAGGGTTTAGAGAAAACGGCCTCACGATCATCAACAAGCATTATGAGTCAACCCTTGAAGTGCTTGTCAGAGATTTGCGAAGAGATAAAACAGGTCAGATCATGACCAGAATCAAAGAACTTGCAAGGCGAACAAATAGCCATTGGGCAAGCCTACTTTCCACCCTCATAATCGCCGCTGAAACCGGCTTATGCTATGACGGTCAGGCTTTTTTTGATACAGATCATGATGAAGGCGATTCAGGCGCACAGTCAAACGACATTTCCGTTGATATATCCGCCCTGCCCGTTATAGAGGCCGGAACAACCACCAATCCGGCGGTGGCAGAGCTTCAATATAGCATTGCGAAAGGTGTGCAGCAAATTTTATCTTTTAAAGATGACCAGGCAGAGCCTATGAACGAGGACGCAAGTTCTTTTATTGTGATGGTTCCCATAGTTCTCATGAACGCTGCAATGCAAGCAGTAGCAACACCGGCGCAGGTAGCGGAAACACAAACAGCTTTACAGGCGTTAAAATCTGCTTTCTCTTTGTCCGTTGTGCCGAATGCTAGATTAACCTGGACTGACAAGTTCGCAATGTTCCGAACAGATTCCTATATAAAATCTTTTATCAGGCAGGAAGAAACAGGCGTGAACCTGAAAGTAAAAGGTGCTGGTTCTGAATACGAATTTGATAACGATGCACACCAGTACGGAGTTGACACCTGGCGTAATGTGGCTTATGG
>CAZNFB010000208.1:0-5017 GCA_964572105.1 uncultured Desulfobacteraceae bacterium | reverse complement strand
ATAGATGTCGGCTGAATAGTTACGAAAAATCTTTTAGTAACCCTGCGAAATATTATGGAATCATTATAAGGCTTATCCATACGTAATATGTATGCAAAAAACATGCTAAGATTATACAATTTTTATCATGCAGCAATATCCCCTTAAATATCAAATAGATCTATAGACGCATTAAAAGGTAGAATTTACAGAATTACTTCAAATGTGTATTTTAATAGCTATTTTGTGGAATTGATGTGAATATCCCAGGATCGGAGATCTTATTTTTTTGGATCTTTTCCAATTTTAATCTTTTGCTGGATCACCATTTTTATTGATATTATTAATATTATCGGTAATATCAATAAAAAAACTAAAGTTACAAACTTTATATCATTATGATATGCTAGGGAAAAAATAAATACAATATGAGGTTTTAAAATTATGCAGATGGGTCATTATAAATTCAACAAAACAGAATTTTCAGGTTCCCTTGGTGATATTGGAACAATCATTCCCCTTGCTGTTGCCTTGATTCTTATTACAGGAATGAAAACCAGCCCTGTCCTTTTAATGATAGGAGCATACTACATTATTTCAGGACTTTATTTTAAACTTCCCCTTCCTGTACAGCCGATGAAAGTTATCGCTGCCATTGCGATTGCTTTTCCTGATAAAATTTCGGTTTCCTGTATTGGCGCTTCCGGCGTCCTCCTTGGCTTGTTTCTTTTGCTCATAGCCTATTCAGGCTTTATAAACCGCCTGGCAGTTTTTTTTACCAAACCCATAGTGCGGGGTATTCAGGTCGGTTTGGGATTTATACTTTTAAACAAGGGGATAAACCTTATACAAAGTTCTGATCTGTTCATACACCAGCCTGCAGCAGATGCAGGTTATTCCTTGGGATATCTTAATACCATGATAGGGATAGCAGGTTTTGTAATTGTATTGCTGTTACTGTCAAACAGACGATTCCCTGCAGCACTTGTCCTCCTCTCCCTTGGAATAATAACAGGGATTTTTTGTGGAGCCATGAACAATATCGATTTCTCCCTGGGGCCCACACCCATAATAATATCCGGATTTAAAGGGACCGATTTTCTCAACGGACTGATTTTTCTTGTTATACCCCAGATACCATTAACCCTGGGAAACGCAATTATGGGAACAGCAGATGCATGCCAGACTTTTTTTGGCAAAAACGATCAAACAGAAAAAGTCTCATACAAATCATTATCAGCAAGTATGGGAATAGCCAATATCATCTCCGGCTTTTTAGGGGGAATTCCCATGTGTCATGGAGCAGGAGGCCTTGCCGCCCACTACAGATTCGGCGCAAGAACAGGGGGCTCAAACATCATGATAGGGGCAATTTTTCTTGTAATCGGCCTTTTTTTCGGCAGAGCAGGTATTACTATATTGTCCGCAATCCCAAATTCAATATTAGGAGTTCTTCTGGTTTTTACAGGAATCGAGCTTGCCATTATGATCAAAGATTTGTCCAGCAGAAATGATCTTTTTATTGCGATTCTCATTGCAGGGACAGGATTTGCAACCACCAATATGGGTATCGCTTTTATGATCGGAATTTTTGTGGTACAGTTGCAAAAACATATTGATATTACGCTTTAGCCATATGGCACTTTAAAAAATTACCTTTTCGCCAGATTACGGTGTCGCTGTGAAAATAAAAAATGCATACCTTATGTATGCTGCGCTTTTTGATTTTCGCGTTCCTTGTCCGCAGACGAAAATTCTAATTTTTCAAGGCACCCAAATGACGAATTAATTTTACAGGGACAGAAAAGAAAAACAACCAACAGCACCACCACTAGCAGCAAAGGAAACAGCAGCTATGAAAAACAATATTCCTTTACCTCTAAAAGAGATCGATAAGATTGAAATTTATACAGTAATAGATAATTACGTGGATATTCTCCTTACTGATACTCCCATAGTATCCAGGCCACGGATGGATAAAAACGGTAAAATTCAAACCACAACACTTTTAGCAGAGCACGGGCTGTCACTGCTTATTAATCTTTTTCGAAAAGGGCAAAAAAAGACTGTCCTGTTTGATACAGGGTACAGCGATATTGGAGTACTGAACAATCTTAATCTGCTGGGGATAGATCTTGATTCCATAAACGCCATGGTCTTAAGTCACGGGCATATGGATCATACTGGTTCTGTCAACAGTATACTTGATTCAATGCAAAACAAAATTCCCCTTGTGGCGCATCCGGATATCTTTTTATACCCCCGTTATATTCAACTGGAAGATGGAATAAAAAGAACATTTCCCCAGGTTTTAAGTGAAGAAAAATTAAAACAGAAAAATATCGACCTTCTTTTAAGCACAACCCCCACGCTTCTGGCTAATGATACTCTCCTTGTAACAGGGGAAGTCGAGCGTGTAACAGATTTTGAAAAAGGTCTCCCCAACGCCTTTGTTGAAATTAACGGAAAAACTGAAAAAGATAACATAAAAGACGACCAGTCCCTTGTTGTAAATCTTAAGGGGAAAGGGCTGGTGGTCATTTCAGGGTGCAGCCATTCCGGAATAATAAACACATTGTTCTTTGCAAGAAAAATAACCGGTATAGAAAAAATCCATGCTGTTTTTGGCGGGTTTCATCTCTCGGGTTCATTTTTTGAAAAAATTCTGGAAAAGACAATTAAAGAGTTTGATAAAATTAATCCGGAAATATTAGTCCCCATGCATTGCACAGGATGGAAAGCGACAAAACAATTTTACGATCATTTCCCTGATTCTTTTATCCTTAATTCAGTGGGTTCAAAATATACTCCATAGATTGCCAGGACTGATCTATGGTGAAATTCAGTTGTGTCTGCTTAGGAGGTTGCAAGAAAGAAAATACGGAAAGTTCTAACCGAACATTACTGGCTGAAAAATCATTTATGTGACGATCGATACATGCGAAAAATTGACAATAAAATGAATACTGCAGGTTATAACGAAGCTGTGCTTAAACTTCTTAAAAAAGCTGATGGATATATTTCCGGAGAAAATATTGCAAAAAAACTGAATATTTCCCGAGCAGGCGTGTGGAAACATGTGGAAAAGCTGAAAAAAGAAGGTTTTTCTATTAATTCTTCCCCGGGAAAAGGCTATTTGCTCCTTTCCACCCCGGATAAATTAATTCCAGCAGAAATTAAAGACGGTCTTGCCACCTCAACCATGGGGCAGACTATCTACTATTATAAGGAGACAGAATCGACCAATCTCATTGCAAAAAAACTGGCAATGGAAGGGACACCGGACGGAAGCATTGTTGTGGCCGAGGAACAGACAAAGGGAAGAGGGAGACTTGCAAGGGAGTGGATCTCCCCATCTTGCAAAAACATACTCATGTCTGTTATTCTGTTTCCTAAAATTCAACCTCCCCAAATCTTTTCCACAACAATGCTGGCATCTTTGGCTATTGTTAAGGGAATCGAACAAACTACAGGATTAAAGGCCATGATAAAATGGCCCAACGATATTTATATTAATTGGAAAAAAACAGCCGGAATACTTACAGAATTTAATGCCCAGCAGGATATGGTAAGCTATGTGGTAATCGGAATCGGCATCAATGTTAATTTTGATCCTGCCACATATCCTGAAATAAAAGATATAAGTACCAGCCTTTTTAAAGAACTCGGCAAAAAAGTTTCAAGGGTTAATCTGCTGCAATCAATATTAGAAGAGATGGAAAAAGGATATCTCCTGATTAAACAGGGGAATTTTTCTGAAATCCACAGCCAGTGGAACAGATATTCACTGGTGAACAACATGCCCGTTGAAATCAGATCCTTTGATACTGTTGAAAAAGGTGTGGCAGAATCTGTAAATCTGGACGGTTCGTTAAATTTAAGGGATCAGCAGGGAAAAATTAAAAAAATTATTTGCGGGGATCTTTCCTTGAGATTCAGGAGATAATTATAGTGATCATAGATTTTCATACTCATATTTTCCCAAAAAAAATACGGGAAAACAGAGAAAAGTATTTTAAAAATGAGCCTGCTTTCGAGCTTTTATACAGCCTGCCTGGTTCAAAAATGTCGGGGACAGAAGAAATTATAAATACCATGGATGAACAAGGCGTGGATATATCTGTTATTTTCGGTTTTCCCTGGGTAAATCCTGATACATTTAAAGAACATAACGACTATATAATCGAATCTGTGGCCAGATTTCCAGACCGCTTCAAAGGATTTGGATGTTTTGACCTTTTTAATGAAACAGCAGGCCAGGAAACGCATCGATGTATAAAAGCCGGGCTCTCTGGAATAGGTGAACTCGCATTTTATAAATCCGGAATTGATGAAGAGAGTATTAAACGCCTGGAACCTGTAATGGAGATATCCTTAAAAAATGATCTCCCTGTTATGATTCACACAAATGAACCAATGGGACATTATTATCCTGGAAAAACACCAAATACCCTCATGCAGATATATACAATGATAAAAAGATTCCCATTAAACAAGATAGTCCTTGCCCATTGGGGAGGGGGTATCCTGTTTTACAATCTTTTAAAAAAAGAGGTTAAAAAAAATCTCGAAAATGTATATTTTGATACAGCTGCATCTCCATTTCTATACGACCCGGAGATCTATATGCATGCAAAAAATATTATGGGAGTCGAAAAAATCTTGCTTGGCACAGATTTCCCCCTTTTAAAGCCATCCAGATATTTCAAAGAACTTGAAAAATCAGGGATATCCCCCGGCGATATAAAAAAAATCTGCGGGGAAAATGGGAAAAAACTTCTTAAAATAAAATGAAAATAGAACTCGACCTCAGACATCACTGTATTGCAACAGAAGTAAAAAAAATATACAACAGGGCAATCTCACACTATTTTAAACCTGACGCAGATATTGAACAGCTTGAAAAAAAAATAGAAATATTAAAAAAATTGCTGGAAACCAGCGACTTTGCCCATCTCAGGAACACTTACCCTGAATTAAGGGGACATTCTGATATCAAAGCCCATATAAAAACCATGGATGACGGCAAGGTTTTTAT
>CAZNFB010000207.1:0-5020 GCA_964572105.1 uncultured Desulfobacteraceae bacterium | reverse complement strand
CATTCTATTTTTTCTTTTGGCCTAAAACCATGGCTTTACCCATACGAATCAGTTGTACCAGGGGTATGTTTGCCGGACAGATATATCCACAACAGCCCGACTCCATACAGGCTAAAATATTGTACCTTTCTGCAAGCTCAATATTTTTATATTTTGCCGCTTGAGCCAATTTTGTGGGGATCAGGTGCATGGGGCAAACATCCACGCATTTACCGCATCGTATGCAATTGGTTTCCTTCGCTTTTTCCATGTCTTCGTGGGTGAGGACAGTAATTCCACTCGTACCCTTGGTTATGGGCATATGAAAATCAGTAAAGGCGAATCCCATCATGGGGCCCCCAGATAAAACACGAGCCGCATTATTTGTCAGGCCTCCGCAGTACTCTATTAATTCCCCATAGGATACGCCAATGGGAGCAAGTAAATTTTTTGGATTTTTAATACCACCCCCTGTCACGGTTACAACACGATGGGTAAGAGGTTTTCCTTTTAAAACCGCTCTTGCTACGGCCGCAATGGTCCCTACATTGCTTACAACGGTGCCCACATCTGCCGGAAGAGCTCCAAGGGGCATGATTCTTTTAAGGACAGCCATAATCATATGCCGCTCACTTCCCTGGGGATACTTGGTTTTAAGTACTGCAACCTTTATATTTGTCCCTTTTGTTTTTTCCCTAATTGCGTCAATGGCTGCAGGTTTATTATTTTCAATACAGATAATAATATCCTTCGCCCCTGTTGCAATGCCGGCCAAAACAGCCCCTGTGATAATAGGTTCAGGTGCTTCAAGCATCATACGGTAATCTGTTGTAAGGTATGGTTCACATTCGCAGCCGTTTATTAAAAGTGTATCAATCGGTTTTTCTCTATTGAATGCTATTTTAACATAAGTGGGAAATGCAGCTCCTCCCAGCCCCACAATACCGGCATCATCGATCATTTTATTGATATCTTTTGGTGTAAACTCTCCGTTAAATTGTTTTGGCCAGTCTCCACCCAAAATATCATCCCATAAATCCTTTCCTTCAAGCTGCTCTCCTTCAGCTTTAATGGGAATGGCCGGAACGTGGCGGGCATTGGGAAGAGTTGTTACTGACTCCTTCATTACCTTGCCGGATATGGGTGAATGTATGGAAGCTGAAATTATTGCCTTGCTTTCGGCAACCATTTCACCATAACAGACATTTTGCTTAGGCTTAACAATGGTTTCACACGGTGCGCCTATGTTTTGTAAAAGCGGCAAAAGGACATTTGCAGGGGCCGGAAGCACTTCAATGGCCGAATCTGCAGAAAAATGTTTTTGTTCCTGAAGATGGACCCCACTGGGAAATGTCCCCTTTCCTTTAAGTCCTTTAAGATTTAAGCCCATATTAAATATTTCCCGAAAGTAATTTAGAAACGAAAATTTTATAAGTTGAACGAAGTAGATGGGCCAAAAGACAAATAATATTGTTCAAGTTATTTAATTTACGATCCTTAATGTATTGCTGATCACGCAAGATTCTAATCAGAATTTATATATATCCTGAATATATAGTTATGGAATTGATATAAGTCAATAAATGGCTTTTCACGGAATATTAAAAGGGAAAATTTCCTTTTAAGTCAACATCTTCTGTGATTTTATACTCTTTTGGCTTTTTCGCCTTTAAATGAACCGGATTATTCTCCACATAGATTGCCTTATGGGGTTTAGTGGGGCAGGCAAATTCACAGGCCCCGCAACCCACGCAAATACTTTCATCAATTTGCGGAGCCCGTTTATCTATTTTTTTATTTAAAACCAGACGTACAGCCTTTGTGGGGCAATGTTCCGCACAGGCACCACAATCGGTTCTCTGGGTATATACCACACAGTTTTCCTGAATAAATTTCACCTTACCCAGCTGGATCAGCTTTTTCTCTTCCCTATCCTGTTTTAAAATTGCACCACTGGGGCATACCCTGGAACAGGCCACGCAATTATAATTACAAAAACTGATTTTATAATCCATTCGGGGTTGCATAATTCCAAGAAGACCATACTCTACAAACGAAGGCTGTAATACCCGTGTGGGACATATTGAAACGCACAGATGACAGGCCGTGCATTTGTTTAAAAAATTTTTAAGGGATAATGAACCCGGAGGTGTAATACCTGTTTTTCGGACCACTGGAACAGTACTCTTTTTATAAAATTTCCTTTGCTTTTCCACCCCCCAAGCAGAAAAAGGAAAGGTCAATAAAAAGGCGGCTGTCTGTATTATAAAATCTCTTTTACCCTTATCTTTAAAGGCTTGCTCCTTAGATTCTTGAAAAATCCATTGATATTCAATCCCTGATACCGGACATACATTAAAGCAGTTGTAACAGGCCACGCATCTTGAAAAGTCAATTTTTTGAGTATTTAAATCAATACACCCGGATTTGCATACTCTCTCACATGCCTTGCATTTAATACAGGCTGACAAATTAAATTTTATTTTAAACAGGGAATACCTGGATAAAAAACCTAAAAATGTCCCCACTGGACAAATAGTATTACAGTACAATCTACCGTATTTGAAGCTCATCCATAATATAAGTCCTAAAACTGTCATGCTGAAAAAAAACGGGGAAAGGTTTGTCCCTTTAAGTTCCACCGGATATATGGAATAAAGATTGATTTTTTCCAGGGCAGATACCAGGGCATTGTTTATCCCAATGACAACAGGCGCCGCTATATGCGTTAAAATTCTTCCGAAATTACTGTAAGGGTCCAAAAGGATAAGTCCGATGATGGAACCTGAAAAATAGATAAAAACAACAGTAATCAGTAGGCCGTACCTGGTTTTTAGGTGGGATAGTGAGTATAGATATTCTTTTTTGTTAATTTTTTTTGAAATATATGCGAAAATGTCCTGGAGACAACCTAGTGGACATAAAAAAGAGCAATAGACCCTTCCAAACATAAGAGTAAAAAGGATAACAAAAATAAATCCGGCAGTCGCCAATGAGGTAAAGAGGGAAAATTTCAGCAGGGACGGGATAAACTGGAGATAAGCTACAAAATCATATCCATTTTCAGGAAGAGAAAAATTAAAGTCTAAAAAAAGAGATGCCACCGCAAAAAAAAGAGTGAGAGAAACCACAACTCTCACTCTTTTAAAAATTTTCAGTTTCATCTTTTTTATAAAACAATGCGGTGAATATTTAATCCGGACAAATCTCTGCTCCCCACACCCAGCTGGTCTGCAAATCCAATATAGGGGATGTCGGCAGGATCCATGCCGAAAAGTTTAGCTGCAGCCGTATCTGAAGCCACCATATCGGTGGAAATAATCTGGGATTTCATTTTCAATACATCTGCTTTAGATACACCCCTGGGACCATTTTTTTTCATTACATAGTAGGCGTCAATCACATTTAAATCCGGCTTGCGAAAGGTTGCGTAATCTGCTATGCACTGGTTAAGACTGTTACGATGCCAGAATCCTCTATCCCATACCACACCCATCAGATTTTTCATGGAAATTGTAAGTTTTGTCCCCCCATGACTTTTAAGGATCGGAACATTGATAAAGACATCAGAGTTCAATATCAGCTCGTGTACCTTGGCATGGGTCAGTCTCTTTCCCTGGGGGATATCGACTTCTTGATAATATTTTTCCAAATTTCCCGGCACGATTTTACCACCGGCATCTTTAACCGCAGCTTCAATACCACTGTTAGCATAGCACCTTGACCATTTATCACAGGTATGGTCAAAAACATAAACATCTTTGGCGCCGCTATCCATGCATTGCTTTATAATCTGTTTTACAAGCAAGGGGTGGGTATTGCCGGCTCTTTCAGGTTCAACATCCCAGCCGATATTAGGTTTTACCACTACAGTCTGGTTGGGTTTGACAAATTTTTTCATCCCCCCCAAAGACTCAATGGCACGATTAAACATTATATCCGGCTCTCCACCTTTTATAGCCACAAGGTCAAAGGGGAGGCCCTTGTTTTTTTTATCCGCTGCAAAGGCTTTAATTTGATCACCAAAAGCCAGATATGCCCCCACGCTACAACCAAGTTTAAAACTTTTTTTTAAAAATTCTCTTCTTTTCATGCCAACACCTCACTGGGCATTTATATCTCTTTTTAGTTTATCCATCTCGGCCTCATAGCATTTAGGGCAAATACCATGGGAAAAGTCCACGTCCCAATGCTCTTTAAAATAAACTTCCAAACGAGACCAGGCTTCTTTTTCATCCCGAATTTCTTTACAAATAGAACAGATGGGAATCATGCGTTGAAGCTCGGCAATTTCGCTTATGTCCTCAATCACAAGGAGTGCAAGGGGCGTATTTTTGAAACAAAAGGAAGAAGTGGTAACCAATGCATAAATTTCCAATATATTCCCGTCCCTTATGATTTCTAGTCTTGTGCGGCGACGAACAACACGATTCCCCTGGAAAACTTCGTTAACAGAATTTCTAATAACGCAATTAGTACAAAATTGAGCATATCCACAGCCTTCCGTAGCTTCTGTCGAGTGGAGGCATTTTAGCACTTCACCACCACGACGTTTTAGGACGGTTTCTCTATTGGATGACAAGAATTCGGCCGCTGCTGCATTATACTCATGGATACTCACATCCCTGTCAACAACAAAGATCAGTGAGGGTATCACATCGAAAACTGTTCTGATCATGTCTGTTTCATCGTTATTGTCCCTGGTCATATGATCCTCCCTTGTGTGTGCGGATTTTTCTAAAGCCCTGGGATCCCTATGGGGCCGGGAAGGTCAGGGAGGCCGCACCCTGAACATAAGATTATAATAAAGAATATAAATATTAAAACTGTCAGCTGTTTCATTCTGATTCCTCCTATGCTAAGAAACGAAAATTTTAAAACAATAAGCAGCATTGCGACAAATAGTTGCAGAAAACGAGACGGGATGCAAGCAGATATTGAGATAATAAAAAAGAAGTCAGCAGTGTCCGGTTAGAATCTTGCGTAAGGGGAGTTTAATTGTTTTTGTAGCGTATTTAATAAATTTATTCGCAATAGCGGA
>CAZNFB010000206.1:0-5046 GCA_964572105.1 uncultured Desulfobacteraceae bacterium | reverse complement strand
ATGGGCCAAAATCCTGCGCTATTTCTGCTCAACTTATTTCATCTCCGTTCCTAAACAATAATTCTTTTACGGCCCAAGAATAAATTCAAGCATCTAAGCTTCCCCTCTTTTCCCCTCCACATAATCGATCATATAAAGATTAGAAGTTTTTTCTTTTACACGCTCCACAACTTTTTTCATATTTTCCGAGGTGATATTATAAATTTTTAACGAAACATGACGGTATCCTTCTTTAACACCATGATAATGACATGTCATGTTCCAGATTCTACCATCATAATCTCTTATTATATCTATTATTTCAGATATATACATAGGTTTGTCCAAAAGACTAAAATTTAACTGGAACCCTATTTTATCTCCACCTGTTACTACTCCAAGAAATTCCAGGAGATCGCTGCGACTGACAATACCAAGTACATTTCCACCTGCATCAGCTACCGGAACCCCGGATATCTGATTTTTTAAAATAATTTCAGCGGCTTCATCCATGGTATGCTCAGGAGTAACGGTTAATGGATGAACAGACATGACCTGCTTAACCTTAATATCTGCTACCATATTAAAGGCTTCGGTCTTGCCCATGGGAATTAGCTCGGGAACAACAGCTTTTTTTAAATCACTTTTTGCAAGAACTCCCACAAGTTTTCCATTGTCATACACAAGTAATATGCTTGCAAAATTTTTCTTTTGCAGTTTAATTGCGTGCTGTACTGTATCATCGGCGCTAAGGGATAATACATTTTTATTCATCCAGTCTTTTACTAACATTACACCCCCTTTTTTTTATCTGCTGCAAAAAATTAAAAGTACAGGGATTTTTTATTTATCGATTCACGAGTTCATCCTGGTTTCCGGTTCTATACATTCAATACATTTTCAAACATCCTTATCAAATCAGGATCCCCTGCAAATTTTCCTGAACTGTCAGATAATTTAACAACAGATATCCAGTTATTCCCTTCAGGTTTTGCTTTTGTCATTTTAATCACAATCTTTAAAGGACAAACCCCAACATCATTTGTAAAATTCGTACCAATTCCAAATACTGTTTTAATTTTCCCTTTGCAGTGGCTAACAAGTTTTTTAACTTTTACAGGATTCAATTCATCTGAAAAAACAATTGTTTTCGAATTTGGTTCAATGCCAAGACCCAGGTAATGGGCAATTGCCTTGTCAGCAAATGCAAATGGATCCCCCGAATCCTGGCGTACACCGTCAAATATTTTTGAAAATTGCTTATCAAAATCTCTAAAAAAAACTTTCGAAGTAAATGTGTCAGACAAGGCGATCCCCAAATCACCCTGGTAAACATCTGCCCAATTTTTCAAAGCTAAACTATTTGCCATTTTACAGCCGTACTTTGCACCGTGGAACATAAACCATTCATGGGCGTGGGTTCCAATGGGAGTAAGCCTGTACTTCATGGCAAAGTGGAGATTGCTTGTTCCAAGAAAAGAGGGCCTCCCTGTTTTGGTCAATTCTCTGAGAATAACATCCTGATTTTCAAAAGAATACCTTCGACGTGTTCCAAATTCAACAACCCTGGCATCAATTGCATTATACCCCGCAGCTTTTTTTTTGACTCCATCGATTATTTCCTCCTGAGTAATAATCTTATGACCGGTCATCTTAAAGTACAATTCGGAAACAATCGATAAAACAGGAACCTCCCAAAGGATTGCTCGATACCAGTATCCTTTGACCTGAATTGTTAATTTACTCCGTTTTTGTGCCATGGAGACTTCATCAGGATCAAATCTGTAACCTTCAAGAAAATCTATATAAGGGGGAGAAAGACAGCGACACCTTTCCTTTAAAAAACTAACTTCATCCGGAGTAAGGGAGAGCCCTGCCATCCGGCTGATACTTTTTTTCAGCTCTATGGAAAAACCCTCAGGAAATTTTGTTTCACCCCTGTCAAAAAACTGATATTCAACCTTTGCGCGGGGAAAAAGTTTTATGACAGCATGCTGCATGGTAAATTTATAAAAATCATTATCCAATATGGATTTCAAGGTTACCATAGTCTCTTTCCCCCTCCTTTTTTTACATATTGGGCTGCCCTGACAGTTCTTTTGAAGAGATTATTTTAATTTTTTTACCTTCCATTTCATAAAGCGCTTTGTCAGAATCACCAGGAGTCATATTTACAGCTTTTGATGCATCAATGATCAACCATGTATTAAAATTATATTCCACAGAATCGAGGGCTGTATATTTAACACAATAGTCCGTGGCCAATCCGCAAATATATGTATCAATTACATTTTTCATCTTTAATAAATCGCCAAGGCCCGTTGAGTGCTTTTTATGATTATCATAAAAACCTGAGTAACTGTCAACATACTTATCTGAACCCTTGGTAATAAAAATCGAATCTTCTCTTACCTTTACCCTGCTGTGGATACGGGAGCCAAAACTGTTTTGGATACAATGTTCAGGCCAGAGGATTTGAACTAAACCATCTATTTTTATGGAATCAAATTCTTTTTTCCCCTTGTGGCTTGAAGCAAAACTGATATGGCCCTCAGGGTGCCAATCTTTAGTAAAAATAACTAGGGAAAACAGGTTTAATATTCCATTTATCACGGGGATTATGCTGTTGCTTTCCGGGACTTCCAGTACGCCCCCCTCAAAAAAATCGTTTTGAAGATCAACCAGTATTAAAGCATTAGCCATTTTTTACCTTTTCCTGACATCCTGAGACTTGAAACTAATGGTTAACATGTACGGCAACAGGTATGATCTGATTAAACCATGAAAAACTCACAGATAAGAGATCAGGACTGAATTTTACTTTTACGGTTTTTATTAAAAAAAATCAGCGGGTGAAACAAACTCCAGGCCAAAGGCTTTAGCAACACCCCCATTGGTTACTTTGCCATTAACCATATTAAGACCTGACCTTATCTCAGCATTATGCCTTACAGCATGTTCAATTCCTTTATCAGCAATGGCTATAATATAAGGAAGAGTTACATTGGTGAGGGCAGGTGTGGATGTTTTTGGGACTACTCCCGGCATGTTATTAACACAGTAATGGACAACCCCGTCAATAATATAAGTGGGATCAGAATGCGTGGTCGGCTTTGAAGTTTCAAAACAGCCCCCCTGATCTATGGAAATATCGACCATAACAGCACCCTTTTTCATAATTTTCAGCATGTTACGCGTGATAAGTCTGGGCGCTTTTGCCCCGGGAATCAGAGCTGCCCCCACAACCAGATCTGCCTCTTTAATAATTTCGCGAACCGCAGCCGCAGATGAGGTAACAAGAAAACAATTGGCAGGCATAATATCATCCAGATAACGCAAACGTTCCACGCTTTTTTCAAGAATATATACCCTTGCGCCGAGCCCGCAGGCTGATTTTGCGGCATTGGTTCCGGCAACACCTCCCCCCATTATAGCAACCACACCCGGCACAACCCCTGGAACACTGCCAAGAAGCACCCCCTCCCCCCCCCTGGTTGTTTCAAGGCACTTGGCGCCCTGGAGAATTGACATCCGCCCGGCAATCTCACTCATTGGAGTAAGAATCGGAAGAGTTCCATTCTCTTTTTGTATGGTTTCATAGGCTATGCAAATGGATTCACTTTTAATAAGGGCGCGGGTCAGCTCCTCTGAAGCTGCAAAATGAAAAAAGGTGAATAAAATCTGGTTTTTTCTTATAAACCGGTACTCCGAAGGCTGGGGCTCCTTAACATGGAGGACCATTTCTGCTGTTTTGTAAAGGTCAGACGGCCCTGCTATAATTTTTCCTCCGGCTTTAAGATAAGACCCATCACTGAACCCGCTGCCGATTCCCGCACCTTTTTCTATCAAAACAGTATGTCCGCGGCTTTTTAACTCTTCAACCCCGGCCGGAGTCATGGCAACACGCTTTTCTTCGGCTTTAATTTCCTTTAAAACGCCTATAATCATGCTATCCTCCAGTAAGATGAAAGGTTGCTCTAACTTTGGGCATCAGATGTTAAAACTGAAATTAGAACTAACCCAAAAATGATTTTAATTTTTTTAAATTCAGAAGATCCAAATCATCCCCATCCTCCCCTTTAGGAGTTTCCAGAATCTTCGGAACTTTTAAAAATCTCTCATCGTTCATTATCAATTCAAAAGCCCTTATTCCTATCTTTCCCTGGCCTATATGGTCATGCCTGTCAACCCTTGCTCCAAGGCATTTTTTAGAATCATTCAGATGAAATAAAAAAATATTCGCCAGGCCGATAACCGAATCAAGATCATTCATTGTCCTGCCATAGGATTCATCTGTCCGAATATCATAACCGGCCGCAAAAATATGACAGGAATCAACACAAACGCCAACTCTATTTTTATCCTCTATTTTTTCTATTATTTCAGAGATCTGTTCAAATTTATGCCCAAGGCTTGTCCCCTGCCCTGCGGTTGTTTCAAGCAAAAGACGCGTATCTGCCCCAGGAGTTTTGTTAAAAATTTTATTTATGCTTTCTGATATTTGATCTATCCCCTTACCTTCCCCCTCTCCCATATGGGAACCAGGATGAAGCACAACATAGGGAATATTTAATGCTGATGAACGTTCAATCTCTTTTTGCAGAGCATCACAGGATCTGGCATGTTTTTTCATGTCCGACGCTGCCAGATTTATCAAATAGGAAGTATGGGAGGCGATCTCCTTTATTCCTGTTTTTAATATGGCCTCCTTAAAAAGATCTATCTCTTTTCCGGAAACTATTTTCTCCTTCCATGCATTGGAATTTTTCGTAAAAATCTGCAAAGCATTGCAATCAAGAGCCTGTGCACGGTACAAGGCATTATGAAGCCCCTTTGCAATTGAAAAATGCGCCCCAAGGAAACAAGATTTTTTCTCAACACTTAAATTCATATTTTTTAATCCAAACCCATTGAGAAGTTAAATGAAACGATTGCAAAATTGTAAAAATACAGGTATTTCTTACCGGATGCTATTGTCCGAAATTGTATATATGTAATTAAAGTTGCTACAAACTTAGGAACGGAGATGAAATAAGTTGAGCAGAAATAGCGCAGGATTTTGGCCCA
>CAZNFB010000205.1:0-5049 GCA_964572105.1 uncultured Desulfobacteraceae bacterium | reverse complement strand
CTACAAAAACAATTAAACTCCCCTCACGCAAGATTCTAACCGGACACTGCTGATTAATTTAGTAAGGAGAAATTCCAGATGGATTTTGAGGTTTCCAAAGAGCATGAGATGATCAGGAAAGAAGTTAGACGTTTTGCTCAAAAAGTTATTGCACCACAGGCTGAAGAGATGGAGGCTAATAAGGAGATACCCGTAGATATTGTGGAGCAGATGGGGGAACTGGGATTCATTGGGATTGCATTCCCTGAAGAATATGGAGGTACCGGAGGAGACTGGGTTGGAGCACATATTTGTCTGGAGGAACTGGCACGGGCAGACCTTGCGGTTTCAGGGATATTAGATGCCTCTTCCAGTCTTGTGGGGCAGGAACTTTTTATGTTCGGCTCCGAACCACAGAAAAAAAAATGGCTGGCACCACTGCTTACTGGAAAAGCAACCACAGGTTTTGCTCTAACCGAGTCTAATTGCGGCTCCGACGCAGGGGCTCTTGAAACAACAGCTGTTTTAGAGGGAAATGAATGGGTAATAAACGGAACAAAACAGTTTATTTCATTTATTGCAATGCCCAATGCTTCCCTTTGTATTGTAGCCGCTGTCACAGGAGTGGATAAAAAAGGTAAAAAAATCATATCGACCTTTATTGTTCCAAAGAATAATCCTGGTATGGTTATAAGTAAAAATTACGGTAAAATGGGGATGAAGGCTGCCCCTGCAAGTGAGTTGATTTTCACAGACTGCCGAATACCTGAAGAAAATCTTTTGGGGGATCCTGAGAGGGGACTTGCCCAGCATTTGATTGTACTTGAAACAGGTCGTATCACAGCAGCAGCAATGTGTGTGGGGGTTGCCCAGGCCTGCCTGGATGAATCTTTAAAATATGCCAAGGAACGTACGCAATTTGGCCAGCCTATTTTTAATTATCAGGCTGTTTCGTTTAAACTGGCTGATATGGCAGTATCCATAGAGCTGGCAAGAAATCAATACTTAAAAGCTGCCTGGCTAAAGGATCAGGGGTCTCCCCATACTTTTGAGGCATCAGTCGCAAAACTCTATGCTTCGGAAATGCTGGAGAAAGTCACAAGTGATGCTGTGCAGATTCATGGCGGCTCAGGATATATGGATGAATGTCCAGTATCAAGATATTACAGAGACGCCCGATGCATGCAGATATTGGAAGGGACCTCGGAAATTATTAGAATTCTCATAAGCCGCTCCCTGTAAGCCCTGGGCTTTTTCGAAATTAATTTTCTGAAAACTGATAATTTTTATCAGCAATAAACTGAGCTATAATAAAATTTAAAAAGCTCTGAAACTCGCTACGCTCAAACAGCCAGAGCTTTTTAAATTTCACCATAGCTCAGTTCTGGCATCTAATGGGCTCGCTCAAAAATAATTTTACATTCCCTAACCGTATGAAATTTATTGTCTGAAAACCTATAGCAGGAGAAAATAATGAAAAAGGTATTGGCAAAAATTGCTGGGATCACATCGGACCCATACAAGTACGTGGCTCATCTAAAAGAGAGAACAGGTAAAAAAATAATCGGATGCTTTCCCATGTATGTTCCTGAAGAACTTGTACATGCTGCGGGAATGATTCCCGTGGTAATCTGGCGGGGAAATGAACTGGTCACCTGGGGCCATTCCCACGTCCCCCCTTATAACTGCGGTATTACCAGAACATTTATTGATGATGCGGTTAAGGGGAGACTTCAGTTCATGGATGGAATGGTTTTCCATGTTAGGCAATGCCTTCAGGCTGGGGAATTTCCCCTTATTATTGAAAGAAATGTTAAACCCGCATATATGGAGATTCTATATTTGCCCCCCCTTTATGAAGGTGAGGCGATTAAATCATTTTTGTTAGATGATTTAATCATATTTAAGGAATCTTTGGAAAAATTTTCCGGGAAAAAAATAACAGATGATGATATTATAAAAAGTATCGGAATATATAATGAAAATCGAAGCCTCCTTGAACGGATCTATGAAATAAGGAGGGAGAAACCGGAAATAATAAAAGCCAAAGATGTTATGAAAATAGTATGGTCAAGCATGTTGATGCCCAAGGAAGATAATAATGAACTCTTAAACGAGTTGATCAGCAAAATGGAAAAACAGGAAGTCAAGCCCGAACCTGACAGATTAAGAATAATTCTTGTGGGTGGCCTTTGCCAGACTATTAATTTTGATATCCTTGATATCATGGAAGAGCTGGGGCTGATTATTCCCGATGATGACCTTTATGTGGGTTCAAGATATTTTGCGAATAAAATAACGGACTTCGAAAAAAATCCCGTTAAAGCAATAGCCGACAGATATCTTAAAAAGACTCCTTTATGCCCAACCAAGAGTGTATGGGATATACACTGGGCAGATGAGGCGATTAAAAAAATGAAGTTAAACAAGGCAAAAGGAATTATCAACGTTATAGTAAAATTTTGTCCTCCCCATACCACCTATTATCCTGATTTTAAGAGCGTACTGACCGAAAACAAAATTCCTGAACTGGCTATACAGGTGGAACATGAAATCATCTCTTTTGAATCTTTAAAAACCAGGCTTCAGACCTTTACAGAAATTGTTGGAGGTATATAATGGGTATAGAATATAAAATCAATCGCCTTGAAGCTACAAATTCCATAAGACCCCTTGTTGACAAACACTGGGAGGGATTAAGGACTGCTAAAGAAAGAGGGGAACTTGTGGGATGGGCATCGGGACCTAGTTTTATTTTTCCCTATGCCATGGGGATGAAGTGCCACTTCATGGCTGGTTATGCTTCTTATTGCGGCGGAATAGGGGCTGCAAACGAATTACTTAAAGCAGCAGAATCAATAGGAGAATTATCGGACACATGTTCATATCACAGGCTCCATACCGGTATGGTGGAGGCCATATTGAAAAATATTCCCATAAATGAACAGGCTAAACTTCCCATGCCTGATTTAATGGTCTGCGGAAGATACTGCACAGAGCAGGCCCATTATTCAGAAGCCTTTTACAGAAAACTGGGAATACGTATTCTTCCACTGGAACTCCCTTTTATTTTCAGGGAGGAGGACAGGCCAAGGATCAGAAAATTTGTATTGCGACAGGTAAAAGAGATTGTTATTCCCACCCTGGAAGATGTATGCGGCAAGCCCTTTGATTATGACAGGCTCAGCGAAATCCTCAGTGTTTTAAAACAAACAGCTATCATTAGAAATAAATGCTGGGAGTTTCTTGCAACCAAGCCTGCCACCTGGACCCTTTGGGATTATGCTGTGAGCATGGCCCCGGTTATTTATATGATGGGAGACCCCAAAGGGATTCCGTACTACGAAAACCTTTTAAAGGAACTCCAGGAAAGACATAAAAACGGAATTTTTGCCATGGCACCGGCCGGTGAAAAATATCGTATTTATTGGGATGGGTGGATTCCCTGGGCATTTTTAGGTAAATTTATGCGAAAATTTACCCCCAGTGGTGCAGTCTGCTTATGTGGAAGATATCCATGGGAAATGTTTGCCGATCCTGAAAGCATTGATCCTGAAAACCCCATTGAATCGGCTGTGGACTGGCTCTACGGTAATCATGGAATAGCAACACATCTCGCACCAAAAGGGGCAATAGGGAAAATCGGCGAATTAATAGAGGAATATTCCATTGACGGTATGGTGATGTTTTCCTCAAAATCCTGTAGAATGTGGAACCTGTCCAATCTTGATGTGATCGATGCCCTGGAGAAGAAATACGGAATACCTGGAGTAGTAATTGAAGCAGATATGATAGATCCCGAAATGGTATCAGATTCCCAGATAAATACAAGACTCGATGCGTTGTTTGAAAATATCGATGGAAGAAGAAAATAACTGAATAAAATCCAGCAGTGTCCGGTTAGAAAGTTGCAAAAAATAAATAAACTCCCCTAACGCAAGATTCTATCCGTACACTGGTGAATAAAAGCAAGAAAAAAGGGAGATAAAATAAGTTGGAAAAAAAGATTGACCTGCATACACATTGTTATGAATCCACAGGAGATGCCGGCCCAAGTGAAAGTACAGTAAGATATATAGTTGACCATATCAAGAGCCGAGGGTTACACGGGATTGCTGTTACTGATCACGACAACCCTGATTACGGATTTAGAGTAAAGGAGGCTGTGGATCGTTATTTTCCAGGGGAAGTTATAATTATTCCAGGCCAGGAAACCAGAATACAAAGACAGCATGTGGTTGAATTATACCTCACAGATGATCTGGTTTTTAAATTTTGTGCCCATCCTCTTTTCGGGAAAAGCTTTGAGGAATTCATTGAAAAAGAAGGGGAGAATATACACGGAATTGAAATTAAAAATGGTGCATGGCAGCTGAATGAGACAAAAGTGAAAAATATAGCTGCAAAATATGACCTCTTAATGCTTGAAAACAGCGATGCCCATTCAATCAATGAGATAGGACTTCATTATAATTTTATTGAAATGGAAGATTTGTATGATCGCTGCAATGGAAATGGAAAATAAAAAGTAATACTTTCCTTGACATTATTTCGGCAAATAGATAAATATCATACTCAAACATGGCTTTTTCGCCTGGGTGGCGGAATTGGTAGACGCAAGGGACTTAAAATCCCTCGGTCTTTAAGGCTGTGCGGGTTCGATTCCCGCCCCAGGCACCAGTAATGAATAAGCTCTGTTTTTACATAAATTTTCATGTACTAAATAATTTCACAGGGTTATAGGCCAAAACCTTTGGCCGACTATCCCTTCCTCAGATTTAATCAGCGCAGCAAATTTCAAAGGCGGGTAATTATCTGAGATACCTATACTTCTTTTAAAAACATATTATAATTGTTTTTACTTTCACGCCAAAATTTCAAAGTATTAAAAAAATAAATCCAAACGATATAAATAAATTGATAACTATTCAGTCTTTTTGAGAAATTAGTTTTTTCAGATATTTTATGATTCCCAAGAATCTCAAGAATTACATTTAATTATGGTAACTGAAAACCTGGACGGCAACAAGCCATTATTTTTCATATTGATTTGTTATTTTTAATTTATCC
>CAZNFB010000204.1:0-5064 GCA_964572105.1 uncultured Desulfobacteraceae bacterium | reverse complement strand
AAACAAGAGTATATAAAAAAGCAGCACTGTCCGGTTCGTTAAAGAATAAGTTGGCCATTTTATTTAATCTCCGATCCTTAAAATCAAAATGACTTATTTAATCGATACTGTAAAAAAAAAAGGCTCGGTAATCCACAGAGCCAAATGGATTATTTCTGATTCAGCGACAATTTTCCAGGATGGTTATCTGGAAATAGAGGATGGCTTGATCAAAGATATGGGCAAATGGGGTAAAAACAGATGCGGCCACGTAATAGACCATGGCCCCGGAGTTATCATCCCTCCCTTAATCAATTCCCACACGCATCTTGACCTGACCGGATTAAAAGGAAAAATACCCTTTGAAAACGGTTTTTCATCGTGGGTGAAAAAATTAATTCATATGCGCGAAATCATGGGTGAAAAAGCCCTGGCCCAAAGCGCCATGGATGGAATAGATGAATTGATAAAATCAGGCTGCTGCGTGGCTGGAGATATATCCACATTTGACTCCACATGGGATGTTATTTCAAAATCAAACATGTATGGGGTAAGTTTCAAGGAATTCATCGGTAATTTTTTACCTGAAAAAACCGGTTGTAATATTAAAGACCGGAATCTGGTAGCATCTGTTGCCGGCCACGCTCCCCACACGACCTCTCCGGAACTTATTGCTGCCCTGAAAAATGTATCAAACAGGTATTTCCTCCCTTTTTCGATTCACCTTGCCGAATCCCTTGATGAAATCATTTTTTTTTCAACAGGAAAAGGGGCCTGGGCAGATCTGTTAAAAGAGCGTGGAATCGATTTTTCTCTGTGGAATATTTCCGGCGGGACTCCGATTGACCATTTAAAGCAGAAAGGAATTCTTGATAAAAACACCATCGCGGTTCACCTTTTATATGCAACAGAAAAAGACATTAAAATTCTTGCTGATACAGGGGTTAAGATATCCCTTTGTCCCAGGAGCAATTTTAACCTCCACAAAAAGTTACCACCCCTTGAAAAAATGCTTAAAGCAGGAATAAAGCCGTCATTGGGAACAGACAGCCTGGCCAGCGTGGAATCCCTTAGCATTTTTGATGAAATGACTTACACCACATCTTCATTTCCCAATGTATCACCTGAAGCGATCTTTGACATGGGAACCATCAATGGAGCTTCCGCCCTGGCAGTGGATAAAAGATTAGGGTCACTTTCCCCTGGTAAATATGGAATATTTCTTTATCTATCTTTAAACGCTGTAAAAAAATCAAATATCGTGGAAGCTCTTGTAAACATGGAGTTTGATGATTATATTCATAAAACGAGTGGGGAATAAATATTTTACCAATAAGTTCCGGCAAAAAATCAAGGGGCCCTTTACGGCTTGAAACTTAAAATTGGGGAGAGATGAAACAAATTGGCGAGTTAATAAAAAAGCCGGTTAAGGTGGGCCGCATAAGCTTTGCAAATATAGATCCTGTATATTACGGAATCGACCATGGCTTAAAACCGCCCTGGCTCGATATTGTGAGTGCTCCTCCATCGGTTTTAAACAAAATGCTTTCAAAAGGTGAACTTGACATCAGCCCTGTTTCATCCGTCGCTTATACAGAACATACAGACGACTGGCTCCTTCTTCCTGATATTTGCATTGCATGTTCTGGAAATGTTATGAGTGTAGTCCTTGTAAGTAAATATCCTTTTAACGAACTCCATAATAAAAATGTAATATTAACAGACGAATCAGCATCTGCGGCAAAACTGTTGAAACTCTTTTTTTTAATGAAAAAAATTACGCCTGTTTTCAGGGAAGAATCGATAAAGGATTCGGATAATATTTACAAAAAATCTGATGCCTTTCTTGTCATAGGGGATACTGCCCTGGAAAAAAAATGGAGCATAGATTATAAATATGTCTGGGATCTTGGAGAGATGTGGAAAGATATGACAGGCCTCCCCTTTGTATTTTCCATCTGGGGAGTATGCAAAGATTTTGCTGACAAACAACCTGGCATCGTATCCTATGTCAGCAGCCTTTTTGCGCTCTCAAAAAAAACCGGCGGGAAAAAAATAGAGGAAATCGCCAAGTCATGCTCAAAAAAAATTACAAAAGACACAAACTTCTGCATCAGTTATTATGAGAAGTTATGCTACGACTTGGGTCCTTTGCAGATAAGCGGCCTTAATACTTTTTTTGACGCTCTGTTCAACGCTGGAATGATCAAAAACAAAATCAATTTATCCTTCTTTAAACAGACCAGCCATTGATTCTGCTGCGATATGAGAAGTTATGAATGTCAGATAATCACCCTGTTTTAAACTTTGACACAAAAATAGCGAGAGGAGATAATACTAATCGTATATCTCCCACCGATAACAGGGTGCAATTATTTATGTGACGGTCTCTATATGCCCTTCCTTTTTTAACAAATCATAATACCATATTACAAACTCATAGATTCCTCTATATCTGTCTTCGTCATTAATTAAACCAAGGCACATTTCAAGGACCCCTCTACCATATGCATTGCTGTATTCACTGCTTGTTCTTGATTGCAAAAATTCCCTCACAAGCATTTGAGATGTACGCTTGGTTTTATCTTTTCTTATGTCAATGGGATCTTTTGGCTCTTGAAAGGGATCCCATTTATCATATCCTTTTTTCAACAGATGTTTTTGCCGCCTTTCGGACATTGAATCAAAGATCATTTTTTTTCTTTTTTCCGGAGAGATTTGACTCATTTCTCTACTCCCTGATTTTCCAAGGTATTCGCATCGGCTGTACTCTCTTTTATAATTCCAAGATAATCTTCATCATATTCCTGACAAAGTACCATAGATAAAGGGACCAGCATTTCTTTCAGAGCTTTGTACTTTGTGTTGAGAGAGGATACAAATTTTGTTGATATTTCATAAAGCCTGTTTTGTATTATTTCCAAATTAACAGTGGAATGTTCCACTCCTTCCTCAAAGCCGGAAAGCCCACATGTGTGTCCTATTCCACCGATGGCTGTTGGTACGCCGTAAAGCCTGCATGTTATTGGCCTGAGTTCATACATGCAGCACATTTCTTTATCATCTAAAAGGGGACATTTAACCCGTTCCTTCGACATGTTTACGAATATTTCTGCTTGGTCCATACCTGCTTTAAAATCTTTATGTGCAGTTCTTTTTAGCTTATATATTATTCGGTCGGCTGCATTTGCTTTAGCGATAAGGTCCTCTTTTTCTCTTCCTTTATATTTTTTATGAAAATGATAATTAATATAATAGGCCTCAATAAAAGAAAGATCAAAAAGTGCATAACAGCAATCCGAGCACCCTTCAATACATTTCACCTTTTCTGGGTATTCATTGTTAACCCGCTCAAAAACCTGTCCTGCCAATAAGACAAGCTGTTCATATTCTTCGAAATATGGCATAAAATTGATACTCATTATGTACTCCTTGAGATATATTTAGAAAATGCGCAACTATTCAGCACCGCTGATTTGAGACACACAACCTGCAGCCTGAATAGTTACGAAAACAGTTCTATTTCCCTATACAAAACCTGCTGAAAATTTGATCCAGCACATCTTCTCCCACTGCATTACCTGTAATTTCACCAAGCAGATTAATAGTTTCATGCACATCAATGGATATAAGTTCAAAGGGTTTTTTTTCAAGCAAACCCTTTTCTATAAAAGAGGCCAGTTTAACACATCTGTCCAGGAGAAGCTTTTGCCTCAGATTCGGCAAAAGGCTGTTTAAAGGGCTATCTGATTTTTCATGTAGAAAACAGTCTGATATTAAATTACGCAACTTATTAAATCCCGTATTATAAAGGGCGGAAGTTGCGACTGCCTTTGTTATATTCCAAGACAAAGGGGGGATAAAGTTAAAAGGCTTTTCTGCAAGGTCGCTTTTATTTAAAACCATGACAACAGGCTTATTCCCGATTTTTTCATAAATCAAAATGTCCTCAGCAGAACAGCATTTAGTTACATCGACCACAAAAATGACCAAGTGGGATTCCCTTATATGCTCACAGGCTTTTTGAATCCCTATTTTTTCAACGGGATCATCTGTTTTATGAATACCAGCGGAATCTGTGAGTATAACAGGGACATCGTCGATTATAACAGTTTCCATGATGGCATCCCGTGTTGTGCCTGGAAAAGGTGTAACAATGGCACGGTCCTGTTGAATCATCCTGTTCATTATGCTCGATTTTCCAACATTGGGCTGTCCTGTTATTATAACCTTAAAACCGTCCCTTACAACATGTGATTCATTATACTGATTAACCAAACCCTTGAGCTTATCAGTAACATTATTCCTGAAAGTATCAACCTGGAACAAGTCTCCGGAATCTTCATCAATCTGATCAGAAAAATCGATGACAGCTTCAATCTGAGCGGACATTTTTAAAAAAAATTTCCTGATCAATTCAATGGCAGAGCTAAAATCACCTTTTATATGACTTGTGGCAGCCTCAAGGGCCTTTTTTGTCTTTGCATTAATAATGTCAACAACGGCCTCTGCCTGGCTCAAATCAATACGACCGCTTAAAAATGCCCGTTTTGTAAACTCACCAGGCTCGGCAAGTCTTCCACCATGTTTTAATACCAGATCCAGAACCAATTTAATAACAACCTGGCCGCAATGGGCATGAATCTCCACCACATCATCTCTGGTGTAAGAATTTGGGGCAAGCATAATGAGCAGCAGAACTTCATCAATTACGTTTTTGTTTTCATAATCAATTATATATCCATGATAAATAGTATGGGATTTTAACTGAAAACAATTATTCTTTTTCAAAACAGGGGCCCCTTTGAGGAGAGGGCCCCTGTGAAAAATTGAAGATACAATTTTTATTGCATCTGTGCCGGAAATTTTTATTATACCTATACCACCGTTTCCAGCCGGAGTTGCAATGGCAACTATGGTTGAACTATCCATAAAAAAACAAAAAAACCCTGTTAATGGTCATCAAATTGGTATCAATTTAAATCAATTCGAGCAAACTCCACTAAACCCGACTCCTGATAAATTCGTTCCTTAGGAACAAAAATTTTATAAGTTGAACGAAATAGCTTGTCTTTTGGCCCATCT
>CAZNFB010000203.1:0-5099 GCA_964572105.1 uncultured Desulfobacteraceae bacterium | reverse complement strand
GATGGGCCAAAAGACAAGCTATTTCGTTCAACTTATAAAATTTTCGTTCCTAAGGGATATTTGAAAAGGGCCTAAGGAACAAAGCCCAGGCCCATGAACGGAGAGAAATTTTTGCCACGTTCCTTAGAACAAAGCATTATTTTTTTATAAATTCATTTGGGAAGCATCCAATGAAACAATAATTCCCATTTCTTTTGAAGATAAAAAAAAATAAGAAGAAAAATTTGGCCGGTAAATAAAGCCCATACAACCTGCTTGCTAACGGCTCCCATTAACGAATAAAAATTCCTGGTTTCCGGTTCCAATATTAATATTACGGCACACAATATTAAATTCCCCGCAAAAACGCCTGCCGGTACAAGAAAAGGCATAACAATTTTATTACGCATATGCAAAAATCTGAAAAACCACCTAAGAACAATAAAGAGCCAAAGATAAACAGTTAAATAAAGCCCAAAAACACCTCCGGAAATCCCGTCTCTGAATAATCCCAAAAAAAATATCGCAAATAACCCTTCACGGGTGGAACGAAATATTGCAAGATAAATAACACAGGGAATTCCCAAATCATAAAAATGTCTGAACACCGAAAAATAAGGAAACACCGTGGTTTGAAGAGTCATCAGGAAAATAAACAAGATTATATAGAAAAGATATGCCATTATTTACTCAAAAGAGAAGATTACCTCGAGTCATTAGACGGTACATATTGCCAACTAATTAAGTTTAAAAAAAAACGGTCTCCCGCGATTTCAAAGTTTGATAATCATGGATATTTCTTAATTTTTATGCTATTTTTTATTTTATTGTCAGACGTATCCTGCACCTGGGGCTCCAAAAGTACCAAAACCTCTTCAAGCCTCTCAAAATCCACATAAGGTGTAACTGTCATCTCCTGAAAAATCCCGGAGACGCGCTTAACAATCCCTGACACATACCCAATACTCAGCCCCTTTGGGAAAACACCATCAAGCCCTGTGGAAACCACCACATCATTCACGTTAACATCATGCTTACGCAAAACATATTTAAAAAGACACTGTCCATAGGACTTACCTTTTACAATACCCCGTGCTCTTGTCCTTTGGATAAGACCATCCACCGCACTATTCTGGTCAATAATCAGCAATACCTTTGAAGAGTTTAAAGAGACCTCGGTTATCTGACCGACAATTCCCTCGGGGGCAACAACAGGAAGCAGTTTTTCAACACCATCTTTTGAGCCCTTGTCAATTATTATGGTTTTAATCCATACAGTGGGATCTCTGCCAATAACTTCAGCTGCAACAACCTGGCCGGCAATGGTCTGTCTAAAATCGAGTAATTTGCGAAACCTGTCATTTGAAAGCTCTAATTCATTACATCTATTATTTTTTTTAAACGCATAGGCTAACTGAATTTTCAGTTTTTCGTTTTCTCCGGCAGCAGAAACAAGATAAAAATATTGATACCACAAATCTTTAACAAATAGGATTAAATTGGTGGAACCCTTTTGAAAAGGGGCAATAACATAAATTGCAAACCTGCTAATTCCAATAGAAGGAGAGCGGCGGCTCAGCATGGAAAGAGCAATAATATTTGCAGTAATAAAAATGATCATTCCAATTATCAATACCATTCTTTTTGAGAACATGAAGCTATATAATCACAACCTGTTTTAACATTTCAATATCATCAAGGGCCGCTCCTGAACCGAGTGCCACTGTTGACAATGGGTCATCAGTAACTGTTACAGGAAGGCTGGTCTCTTCCCGGATAAGCACATCCAGATTTTTCAACAGACTTCCGCCCCCTGTGAGAACAATACCCCTGTCCACAATATCAGCTGCAAGCTCTGGTGGTGTCTGTTCCAAAGCGAGCTTTACGATTTCTATTATTGCATCTATCTGTTCAGAAATTGCAAGACGTATCTCCTCTGAATCGATGGATAAAATTTTAGGTATTCCAGAGGCAAGATCTCTTCCCTTGACCTCTATGGTTTCCACGCTATCAGGGTCAGGATAAGCACTCCCAATTGTCTGTTTAATTATCTCAGCACTCCTTTCCCCAATCAGAAGATTATATTTTCTTTTAATATGCTGGGCAATTGAAGCATCCATTTTGTCACCGGCCACCCTGATGGACTTGCTGAAAACAATACCAGCCAGTGAAATTACAGCCACTTCTGTTGTGCCCCCGCCTATATCAACAATCATATTGCAGGTCGGTTCAGTAATAGGAAGCCCTGCTCCTATTGCCGCAGCCATGGGTTCTTCTATTAAAAACACTTCCCTTGCACCTGCAGATTCTGCCGATTCTCTGACAGCACGTTTCTCCACCTGGGTGATCCCCGAAGGAACCGCTATAACTATTCTAGGACGTACAAAGGACCGCCTGTTATGAACCTTATGTATAAAATACCGAAGCATAACCTCAGTTACTTCAAAGTCGGCAATAACGCCGTCCCGCATTGGACGTATTGCAACTATGTTGCCGGGGGTTTTACCCAGCATTTTTTTTGCATCATCCCCCACCGCAAGAACACGATTTTTGGTTCTGTTATCCACACGAACAGCTACAACAGAAGGCTCACTTAATACGATCCCCTTCCCCTTAACATACAAAAGGGTATTAGCAGTGCCAAGATCAATAGCAAGGTCGCTTGAAAAAAATCCCAAAATACCATCAATAAAATTCATAAATCCTCATCTCCGCATCAAGAAAAACGTCATAATATTTAAGTCTGGCTGATAAACATCCTCACTGTGAGCATAATATATAAATTCTCACATAATAAATTTCACAAGGATATTAGGGAGGAAAGCGTATACCTCCAACGACCGATAACAGAGTAAAATTATTTATGTAAAAGTCTATAGTTGAATGGACCCGTAATTTCTCGATTATTCCCAATCATCAGATCCAATTTATTATTAATCCGCAGAATAAGGAATTATAAAGTCGGTATCAAAAATATCCTGGTATTACAAGAAAAAGTTGTAAATTAATAACTATATCAGGTATGTCATTACAGCGTCATGTAATTGAGGCCTGAAAAGTTTTATTTTATTATTATTGCGTGACGGATGAACCCGATTAGTTAAAAGGATAACAATAATAGACCGTTTAAGATCCATCCAGAAAGATGTGCCGGTGAAACCAAGATGCCCGACAGTTTTTTCACTAAAAAGCCTTCCCCCGGCTGACCCCGAGGGCGAAGGAGTATCAAAGCCCAGGGCCCGGCCTGTACCCGAATCACGCAAAAAAAAACTTTTCACTAAATCTTCGTTAAAAGGGCCTGTGTCCTGACTCCCATGATACTTACGAAGCAAAAAAAGCAAAAGAGTCTTTATGGCAATGGCTGATCCAAAAAGACCGGAATGGCCATCTATACCCCCGGCAGCATAAGCGTTCTCATCATGCACCACTCCATTTGAAATTGTATTACGCCATCTGCAAAACTCCGTAGCCGCAAAGCATTTTTCAGATGGGGGAGAACTTGGATCAATATAAAAAAGAGAATCAGAATCAATACCCACAGGGGAGTAGACTTCATTGTACAAAAAATCGTCTAATCTGGTTTTGGTTATTTCTTCGACCACCCAGGCAAGAATCATAAACCCGAGGTCACTATATAATACCCTCTTCCCGATGGAATTTATCAAGGGTTCTTTTGTTAAAAGAATTCTTAATCGATCCTTCCTCTTTTTTGGGGGAAGCATAAATAATTCTTTATAATAAGGCCGATAATCGCACAATCCTGAATTGTGGAGCAAAAGGTTTAAAATTGTAACCTCAGCTTTATCCGTATTTTTAAAATTATGGATAATTGATCCAATATTCCGGTTAATATCGAGCCTGCCCAAATCAACCAGCCGCATAACAGCCAAGGTGGTGGCAAGGGGTTTTGTTAAAGATGCTAAATCAAAAATTGTTGCCAATGAAATTTTATTACTCGAAAATATATCCGAATACCCATAGGCCCCATGGAAAACAAGAGAAGCATCTTTATGAACCAGCAGCACCCCCCCGGAAAAGACCGAATCAGAAACAGCCTGTTTCATTAAGGCATCAACCCTATCCATGGCATCCATACTCTGTTGCTGATTCATCAAAGGATATTTTCAATTTGCGAGTAGAAAGAGTAGCCCCAAGACCCAGTGGTACAGAAAGATTAACATTTCCATGCCCGATTTCAAATCCTGCCAAGATTGGGATATCGAGGTCTTTAAATACATTTTTAACAATACTGTAAATTTCACCAATTTCGCCGCATTCCTCAAAAGAACCGATGGCAAGACCGGCAAGACCGGCAAAACACCCGGCGAGTTTCATGTGTGTCAACATCCTGTCGATTCTGTAAAGAGCCTCACCTTTTTCTTCAAGGAACAGAATATGCCCATTTAAATCAGGTTCATAGGGTGTACCAACAAGATGACAAAGGGTTGTAAGATTTCCACCTGCAATTTTCCCAGAGGCTGAACCATGGTTAATCACAGCACCCTTGTCAGATGTTATTTCAATCTTCCCGCAATGAAATAAAACAGAATTAATAGAATCGATGGTCCGCTTATCCGCATTACACAATTCAGTTACCATGGGTCCATGGAATGTAACAAGACCGGTTTTTTGAGTGATAACAGACAAAATAGCGGTTATATCGCTATAGCCGATAAATATTTTCGGATTATTTTTTATGGAAGCATAATCTAATAAAGGGAGTATCCTCAAAGACCCAAAGCCCCCCCTCGCACAAAAGATAGCTTTAATTGCTTCATCAGCAAACAGCCGGTTCAAAAGGGATGCGCGTTGTTCATCCCCCCCTGCAAGATACCCTTTTTTTTCAAAAATATCTTCCGGAATAATCAGCCTGAATCCTAACGATTTCAAGACGTTAACTCCGGCAACAAGATTATCATGGTCAAAAGGACTTGCAGGGGCAACAACACCGATATAATCACCCTTCAATAATCTTTTTGGTATGATCGACTGTTTTTTAACCATATTTTAAGCATATAAACATATTATCAAACTGAATTTCAAGATATATATTCAGCTCCCCATAAAAAACAGTTTTTTATATACCCGATATAAAGCAAAAAGCAAAGTAACTGTTCAGC
>CAZNFB010000202.1:0-5116 GCA_964572105.1 uncultured Desulfobacteraceae bacterium | reverse complement strand
ATTTTGATCGGTTTTGGGTGCAAATGGTGATAAAATACAATCCCGGTTGGGAATAATCATATCTTTTCAACCAAATGGATCGGCGGTGGTGGATGTCCGAAAGGTGAACTTCCAGATTTTGTCAATTAAATTTGGTGGTTTAAAAAATTACTCTGAATAGTCTTCTGATTTTAAGGAATAAAACGTGAGCATAAAGCAAAACCAGTGTTATACAACAAAAGAAATAGATCAATGTATAAATATACTTACTTATCTGGTGAATAGTTGTGAAGATTTTGCAGCAGTTCCAAAAGAGCAGCAAATAGAACTAATGAAAGTTGCAGGGCAATTATCCAGACCCCATCGCCGTCAGCTAAAACGGCGCAATAAAGCCCTTCGTAAAATAAATAGGCAGCAGGTTGTTACTTTAGAACGAAAGGCAAGAGCTGCAACCGGAATCCGTTTAGCCAGGAAATCTGCAGTATTTACGCCTCCTTTACAACTTTCGGATAAAACCGAACCGGCAAAGGAGCATTTGATATTACACTCACCTCGAAATTGCTATATTTGTAAAGCTGAGTTTACCCGGCTGCATTTTTTTTATGACTCCATCTGCTCCAGTTGCGCAGAATTAAACTATCAAAAACGTTTTCAGACTGCAAATTTAAAAGGACAGGTTGCCCTGATAACCGGGTCACGTTTAAAAATTGGTTATCAAGCAACACTAATGATGTTAAGAGCCGGTGCCACAGTTATTGCAACCACCCGTTTCCCCATGGATTCGGCATTAAGGTATTCTCGGGAAAATGATTTTATCAAATGGGGGGACCGATTACACATTTATGGACTGGATTTAAGGCATACACCCAGTGTGGAGATTTTTTGCAGCCATATTGAACAAACTTTTGATCGGTTAGACATTTTAATCAATAATGCTGCCCAAACAGTACGCCGTCCTCCAGAATTTTATGCCCATTTGATGCACAATGAGGCTAAAACCATGGATGAGCTTCCTGCAAACGTTAAAAAACTGATGATGAACTATCAAATATGTACTGATAAATTAAACTCTTTTGTCCATCTTGATCGGGAATCAGAAGCTGCTCTACCGGCTGCATGGCATGGAAAACTGCCGGGGATAGGATTAAGAGAATCTGCACAATTATCTCAAATACCCTATACGTATGATAATACGTTATCTGCAGATATTCTTTTTCCCAGGGGAGAAATGGACGTTGATCTGCAGCAGGTTGATTTAAGGACAAGCAACAGCTGGCGTCTTAAACTGGGTGAAATTCAGACTGCAGAAATGTTTGAAATACAACTTGTTAACGCAATCGCACCCTTTGTGTTATGTAATAAACTGGCGCCTTTAATGAAAAAAGATAATACTGGTCAAAAGCATATTGTTAATGTCTCTGCCATGGAAGGCAAGTTTATGCGTTTTAAAAAGGGGGAGCGTCATCCCCATACCAATATGGCAAAAGCAGCGCTTAATATGTTAACCCATACCTCGGCCAGCGGGTTTGCAAATTATGGTATTTTCATGAATGCAGTGGATACCGGCTGGGTAACCGATGAAGACCCTGTACAATTATCTAAACGCAAAGAGGATCTCCATGATTTTCAGCCTCCTTTAGATATTGTTGATGGTGCAGCACGAGTATGTGATCCCTTTTTTAATGGTATTAATACGGGTAAACACTGGTGTGGTAAGTTTTTAAAAGATTATTTTCCCATTGACTGGTAATATTTTTGTAGCTATTCATCTGATATGTGGCGTTTTTTCCCCTTGCACGATTTCAATTTCATCCAAATGCGCAAAACATCATCTTTTGTTAAAATCAAAATTTATGAAACAAACATCGACCTTTTTGAATGACATAAAAGTCAATATAATAGTAGTATGGCGCCTTAATTTTGATTCAATTCTATGATTATTTATTCCCCGTTCCTAAGCCCTTCACTCGCCTGAATTCACGTTTATTATGGGTGACTAAAGTCAGATTATTTAAGGCTGCGTTGTGATCAACGACAATTATTATTTCCGCCAGAACTCCGGCACCAGAAGAATTATTACTGTAAATATTTCCAGCCGTCCCAGCAGCATGCACCATATGAGCAGCCATTTTCCGAGAACCGGAATGTGAGCGTAATTATCCATGGGACCGACTGATCCAAGGCCAGGGCCGATATTGCCGATGGCTGATGCAACAGCGGAGAGTGATGTGATCAAATCAATCCCCATGCTTGTCAAAAGAACAGAGCATATTACAAAGAGTATAATGTATAAAGCAAGGAATCCAAGGACACTTTTTATTACATCCTCTGAAACCGGTTTTCCTCCCAGCTTAATATGGATTATGGAACGGGGGTGTATAAGGAGAAACAATTCTTTGTAGCAGTATTTAATGCAAAGCATAATACGCAGGCATTTCATTCCCCCTCCTGTTGATCCGGCAGAGGCACCAATGAACATGCATACCATCAATATAAGCTGGGACATGGCAGGCCATTTTTCATAATCCCCTGTGGCGTATCCTGTGGTTGTAACGATGGAGACAACCTGAAAAGCACCAAATCTAACGGCTTCCCCCATCTGTGTGTATACTGTTTTGTAAACATTAAAGCTGATTATAAGAATCAGGAAAAAAACAAGACCAAGAAAAAAGCGGCATTCCGGATCCCTCCAGAACATCAGGGGTTTTCCCCTTAACATTTGATAATGAAGGGAGAAATTGATCCCTGCAATCAGCATAAAGAATATAATAACAGAGTCAATATAAATGCTGTTAAAATAAGCCATGGAACTGTTTTTTGTTGAAAATCCCCCTGTGGGCATGGTTGTGAATGTGTGGCACAGGGCATCAAAAAAAGTCATCCCTCCCACGTATAATAAAAAACATTCAACAAGAGAAATCAGGAGATAGACCTTCCATAAAAGAATTGCTGTTTCCCTGATTCGAGGCTTTAGTTTGTCAGGAACCGGGGTGGGCACTTCAGCCTTGTAAAGCTGCATTCCTCCCACCCCTAAAAAGGGAAGGATTGCAACAGATAACAGGATAATGCCCATTCCCCCGAGCCATTGAATAAAACTTCGCCAGAACAAAAGTCCCCGGGGTAATCCTTCAATGTTACTTAAAATTGATGATCCTGTTGTTGTAAATCCCGAAACTGATTCAAAAAGTGCATCAGTTAAAGATTTAAAATGGTGATCAAAATAAAAGGGGAGCGCCCCCAGGATACATATGGCTATCCATCCAAAAGCGACTATGGCTATCCCTTCGCGCTGGGTTATAATTTCTGCCTGTTCATTTCTAAAGAAAATGTAGATCAGAGAACCGGCACAAAGGGTTATGGCAAGAGCTTTTGAAATCGGGGCAATGCTTGAGTCCCGGCAAATAAGAGCGCAGGTAAGAGGAATTATCATTGCCGCCCCTAAAACGAGAATTAGCAATCCTGTTATATTTGCTACAAATTTCCAGCGCATTTAAAAAAACTCGAGTTTTACGGCCAGGATTTTTTCAATACTGGGAATAGATTTTCTCCTGGTAAATATTATTATTTTATCTCCAGGGGCGATTATACTCTCTCCTGAAGGTATGATAACCGTGTCATTACGTATGATACTTATGACAAGGGCTCCCTTTGGGAAAGAAATATTTTTTAATGGCGGCCCCACAATACTTGAAGTCTCCATGGCCAGAGCTTCCATAACCTCGGCCTCCTCCCCTTTTATCGATATGGAAGAAAGGACTTTTCCCTTTCGAACGTGCTGCAAAATAGTATTTACTGCAGAAAGTCTGGGGCTTACAACCTGCTCAATTCCTATTGTTGACATCAGGGGAAAATAACTGAATCTGTCGACCTTTGTAATGGTTTTTCGTGCTCCCATCTGTTTTACAAGGAGGGATGTTAATATATTTGTCTGTTCATCATCAGTCAGGGTGATGGCAATATCCATATCCTTGATATTTTCTTCCATTAACAGCTCTTTGTTCGATCCATCCCCATGGAGAACTAAAGTTTTGTTTAGTTTGGCGGCAAGTTCCATGCATCTGGTTTTATCTTTTTCGATTAATTTAACATTAACATCTTTTTCTTCAAGAAGAGAGGCTAATCTAAATCCTATGGCTCCACCCCCGATAATCATGGCCCTGGTAACAGGTTCAGCATATTTTCCAAAAAACGCCAAAGTTTCCAAAACCTTATTCTCTTCACTAATAAAATATACAAGATCACCATGGTGAAGCCGGTCAGTTCCTCTGGGTATTATTATTTTTTCATTTCGAACTATGGATGCAATAATAAAGGCTTTACCGGATGCGGCTATGGGAAAATCCAAAAGACGTTTTCCCACCAGATCCGATTCCCTGTTTATTCGTATTCCTATAAGTTTTGCAAGCCCCCCTGCAAATTCTGCCACATCCACGGCACCGGGAACCCACATGAGCCTTTCAATGGTTTTTACAACTTCAATTTCAGGATTTATTGATGTGTCGATATAGGGTGCAGTCTTTCGAAAGGTATCGTGAAAATTGTCGAAATCGGCATTTCTAAGCCGCACCAGCTTTTTTGTTCCATGGGATATTGCATTTGCAACAAGACAGGCCACCAGGTTGGTTTCGTCACTATTTGTAACCGCCAGAAGAATTTCAGCCTCTTTAATACCTGCTTCATTTAAAACAACAGGGCTGCTTCCAGAGCCGGTAATGGTCTGCACATCAATATTATCAGAAATACGGCGTATGGCTTCCGGATTTGTATCGATTACAACTACATCTTTATTTTCAGTGGCAAGATGCTTTGCAATATGAAACCCGACTTCTCCGGCACCGATAATAATAATTTTCAAGTATTAATGCTCCTGTTAGATTTCATTTTTCAATTTACAAAAAATGTAATTCCAATTAAAATACAGAAAATAATAATTATCAGCAACCCTGGTATTGTTTTCCAGGCTTGCATCATTGATCCACCCCTGACGAGTATTCTAGTCCGTTCGGCATCAAACCAGCGTCCCAATAATAATGAAGCTATAAAAACAGCACAACATTTAAGAATAAATATTACCAAAAGTCCTCCATTTTTTACTTACCTTGAACAGTTACGTATTTTTCAGACTTATAAAAATATT
>CAZNFB010000201.1:0-5190 GCA_964572105.1 uncultured Desulfobacteraceae bacterium | reverse complement strand
AGATGGGCCAAAAGACAAGCTATTTCGTTCAACTTATAAAATTTTCGTTCCTTAGGAACGGGGACGAAATAAGTTCGCAATTTTAAGTGTTGAGGCGCCTGCCTGGCAAGGCGCGAAAGTGTAGGAATATCAAGATATTGCTACGCTTTTGTAACGCAGTCAGGCAGGATGGATCGACGCTTAAAATACCAAGTTATTTCGTCCTCGTTCCTTAGTTAGTTGAAAATCCATACCAGCACTGCTTTGGTAAAATTTTTATTTTTACGACAAATTGTGCTTTCCAAAAATAAGCTATTAAAATAATTAAGCAATATCATGTTAGGCTTTTTCTAACACATTAAATTTATTGAATATGATTTTTTTACCGGATCATTCCATCAGGCTATATTATGATTAAAAGTATGACATCATTTGCAAGTACTGAAGTCACCCATGGTAATTTGACAGTTTCAAGTGAAATTCGTACATATAACAGCAGGCATCTTGATATTTCCCTGCGCATTCCTCCGGAATATTTTGATATGGAAAGGAGGATGAAAAATCTGGTTTCAGGGAAGCTGGCCAGGGGGCGAGTGGAAATAAGGCTTAATGTGGTGGACGATTCAGATCAGGCATATCAATTTGAAATTGATGAAGCAGAGGCTGATGCCTATTACAATGCTTTGAATCAATTAAAAAGCAGGTTTGCTTTAAAGTCTGAAATTTCAATAGACCACTTTGTAGGGGTTGGAAAAATTATCAGGCGGGTTCAGCATAAAAGAGATCTGGAAACCGATTGGAGTCTGATTGAGGAGTGCCTGGTTAAGGCCCTTGATGAAACAGAAATAATGCGGGAAAGAGAAGGGGCTTTTATTTTAAAAGATTTAACCAAGCGCCTTGAATTCATTGAAAAATCGATAATAACAATGGAAAATAGAGCTTCAGACATTTTGTTTTTTTACCAGGAAAGATTAGTAAACAGAATATCAGTGTTAACTGGTGATTCCGTGGATATTGATCCATCTCGAATCGCACAGGAGGTAGCTTTTCTGGCTGATAAGAGTGATATTTCCGAAGAAATAGTCAGGATAAAAAGTCACATAGAACAATTTAATGCAATCATGGATGCCCAAGAGCCTGGCGGTAGAAAACTTAATTTTTTATTGCAGGAATTTAACAGGGAATGTAACACCCTGGGATCTAAAGTCCAAAGCACAGATTTATCCCATGGGGTTGTAACTGTTAAGGCAGAATTGGAAAAAATAAGAGAGCAGGTGCAGAATGTTGAATAAATTAAAAAAATGTGGATTAATGGAGCAGTCTTTGTTAAATGTTGGGCATCGTAATACTGTGGCCGCTGATAGAATTATTGCAATAATATCGTATAATTCAGCCCCTGTTAAGCGTTTAAAGGATGATGCCAAAGATGATAATCGTCTCATTGATGCAACATTCGGCCGTAAGACAAGGTCAATAATTGTCATGGACAGCAACCATGTTGTACTCTCTGCAATTCAGGAAGAGACCATGGCGCAACGATATACAGCCCTCATGGAAGCCCAGCACAAAAAAAGGGAGGGGAAATAAGGTTTTTTAAAAATTATGAAACCAAAAGCTAGACTTTTTATTATTTCAGCCCCGTCAGGGGCCGGGAAAACAACCCTTGTAAAGGCTGCCCTTAAGAGATTGCCTGACCTCCTTTATTCGATATCTTACACCACCCGCCCCCCCCGGGGAGCCGAGAAGCATGGTGCTGACTATTTTTTCATAAATAAAAAAGAGTTTATTAGAAATATAGAAAAAAACAGATGGGCTGAATGGGCGGAAGTTTATGGCAATTTCTATGGCACTTCATCTGATTTTTTAAATAAAAACCTTAATGCCGGTAAAAATATACTCCTTGATCTGGATATTAAAGGAACCCTTCAAATTTTAAAATGTTATCCTGATTCCATTACAATTTTTATTATGCCCCCCTCCCTTGATATACTTAGGCACCGTTTGGAATCCAGAGGAACAGATCAAAAAAAAGAGATTAAGAAGCGTCTGATTGGGGCTGAAAAAGAAATTGCTAAAAAAAACCTGTATCAACATATCATAATAAATGATGATCTTAAGATCTCCACAAATAATCTGGTTTCCTTGATGGAACAAAAAATAGTAGTTTTTTAAAGGACTTGTGAAAAAAGAAACTTTATATGGTATTCATCCTGTTATTGAGGCACTATTGGCGGGTCGTCGAAAATTTTTTGATATAAATATTGCAAAGGGAAAAACATTTCAACACTTTGGCAAAATCCAAAAACTTGCCATCTCCAGGGGAGTTACCATAAACAGGGTGGAAAAAAGAGATCTTGATGTCATGGCTGACACCAGGCAGCACCAGGGTATATGCGCATCTGTGAGTCAATATCCTTTTGTAGATTTTTCCAGCCTTAGTGCAGCTATAAAAAAAAATAATACTTCCCCTTTTTTGCTATTACTCGACAATATCCAGGATACCCATAATCTTGGGGCAATAATCAGAACAGCTCTTTGTGCAGGTGTAAATGGTATAATTATTCCCAAAGACAGGTCAGCTCCGCCAACCCCCGCTGCTTCAAAGGGATCAGCTGGAGCTCTTGAGCACGCACTCATCGCAAGGGTTACAAATATCAGTATAGCAATTCAGGCTTTGAAAAAACATGGATTATGGTTTTTTGGTCTGGATATGAATGGAGACAAGTCTGTTTTTTCCGCTGATTTATCCGGTGGTATTGCCCTGGTCATAGGTGGAGAAGATAAAGGAATACGTCCTTTGGTAAAAAAAGAATGTGATCTTTTAATATCCATTCCCCAGGAAGGCGAAATTACCTCTTTAAATGCTTCGGCAGCCGGAGCTGTGGCCATGTATGAGGCATACAGGCAGCGGAATATAAAAAGGCCATGATTTACAAAAAAGCCATATCCAGTATATTAAGAGTTTTTTTGGAGGCTTTTTTCCCTGTTAAATGCTTTGTTTGCGGATCATGGATTGATGTAAAGGATGGATTTTCTTCTTTTTCTCAAAAGACTCTGCAGTGGGAAAAGGGAGAAATGCCTAACTCTTTTTTTATATGTGAATCATGTTTAAATAATTTTATTCCTGTTAAACCACCCTTTTGTTTAAAATGCGGTATAATGTTTCAAAGTGACGCCGCAGAGAATCATATTTGCGGCAGGTGCTTGAAAAATTTAGGAAAATTCAGGAGCGCGCGATCCTTCGGAGTCTATGATCAGGCACTGATGAAGGCCATACACTCTTTAAAATATAAAGGTAAAATTCAGCTTGCGCGACCCCTTGGAATGATTCTTTTTTTAACTTTTATGAATTTTTTTAAAGTCGAACAGGTAGACATGATCTTCCCTGTTCCCCTCCATGGAAAAAGGCTGCGACAACGTGGTTTTAATCAGGCTCTTTTGCTCATCAGGCATTGGCCGCAAAATGCCCGGCAATTAAAAATTAATTCTTTGCATTTTAAAATAGAGAAGGATCTTCTCATTCGAAACAGGTGGACTGAACCACAGACCGGCCTGGGACGTGAATTAAGGGCGGCAAATATCAAAGGAGCTTTTACACTAAAAAAAAAATCTTTAATTAAAGGTAAAAACATACTCCTTGTGGATGATGTTTACACCACAGGGGCAACTGTAAGGGAATGTTCCAAAGTTTTACTCAATGGCGGCGCAGCCAGTGTGGATGTATTGACTTTGGCGCAAACTGTACAACTTTAGATGTAAAGTGATGATAACTGGATGAATATATCCTCCAAAATATTGACATTGCCTGACCTTTTGCCAAAAATCCAGGCTCTTTGCAGCGAGGGAAAGACCATTGTATTTACAAATGGGTGTTTTGATTTAATCCATGCAGGTCATGTTGATTATCTTAATGCTGCAAAAGGTGAAGGGGATGTTCTTGTGCTTGGATTAAATTCCGATGAATCCGTAAAAAGCATAAAGGGAAAAAACAGGCCTATTATTTGTCAGGAGCAAAGAGGGATGGTCGTTTCTGCCCTTTACAGTGTTGATTTTGTAGTTATTTTTGATGAATCTGATCCCTTAAATCTTATCTGCGCAATAAAGCCGAATGTCCTTGTAAAGGGTGATGACTGGGGTGAAGATGAAATCATAGGGGCAGATTTTGTTATACAAAATGGCGGTAGAGTTGTGAGAATTCCATTTAGAGCCGACATTTCAACTTCTGAAATTATTAATACAATTGTCAATAAATATGCGGGATAAGATGTTCATATAAATAATTTCCGAGCTTGGTTCTAATTTCAGTAATACATTGAGCGTAACTATTCAGCTAATCTGTACGGCAACAGGTATAATCTATGATTCGGGAAAAAACCATTATTTTGTGGAATAAAAAGATCACTTCCTCATACTATAATATTGGTATAAAAACTGATGAAGAATTTTCCTTTTCAAAGCCGGGACAATTTATCATGCTCAGCTTGCCGGGGAGACATCCCTTTTTGAGACGGCCTTTTTCCATACACAGGTTAATTGAAAAAAAAGGAACAGTTGTGGGCGTGGAGCTTCTCTACAAGGTTGTGGGGGAGTTAACCGGAATACTCTCCCATGTAAAAAAAGGGGAGCCCGTTGATCTCCTTGGACCCCTGGGGAATGGATTTTTAATTAAAAATAATTTCCACCGCATTTTTATTGTGGCAGGTGGCATTGGTGTGGCCCCCATGCTTTTTTTTGCATTACACCTTCGTTCAAAAGGGTTTGATCTTTGCCGGTGCACCCTTTTTATTGGCGGAAGGAGCCAAAAAGATATCCTTTGCACTGATATTTTTACAGATATGGGAGTAGAGGTCAAAATTGCAACAGAGGATGGAACCTGTGGGAAAAAGGGCCTTGTTACAGATCTATTGAATACCAGACTCAAAAAAGATATTGCAGATATTATTTTTGCCTGTGGTCCTGTTCCCATGTTAAAGCAGGTTGCAAAGATAGCCAGGATGGATGGGATCAAATGTCAAATTTCCACAGAATCTGTTATGGCTTGTGGCGTGGGAGCCTGTTTAGGCTGTGCTGTGAAAGTCAAAAACAGTTCAGATAAATATATGCATGTTTGTGTTGATGGCCCGGTGTTCGATTCAACAGATTTTGGAGCTTAGTCCTAATTTAGGAACGGAGATGAAATAAGTTGAGCAGAAATAGCGCAGGATTTTGGCC
>CAZNFB010000200.1:0-5212 GCA_964572105.1 uncultured Desulfobacteraceae bacterium | reverse complement strand
ACAATTAAACTTTCCGTATTTTCTTTTTTGCAATTTTCTAACCGGACACTACTGACAAACTCCATTATTTTGACAATTTATATTGCATGCTGTCTGAAAGAGCCTGCCAGCTTGCTTCGATTATGTTTTCAGAGACACCTATAGTTGACCATATTTCCTGGGAATCCCTTGATTCGATTTGGACCCTTACCCTGGAAGCTGTCCCTTTTGTACCTTCAATAACCCGTACCTTGAAATCGACCAGTCCCATCTCACAAATTTGAGGAAAAAATTTAGTCAATGCCTTTCTCATGGCATTATCCAGTGCGCTGACGGGCCCATCCCCCTCTGCCGCAGTAATTTCATCCTCCTCCCCCACAGAAATTTTTATTGTGGCATGGGAAACGCTTTTTTGGTCTTTGTCCTTTTCTGTTGTAACACGGAATGATTCCAGTACAAATGGAGCGTCAAACTGACCTGTAACTTTTTTTATCATAAGTTCTAAAGAGCCCTCTGCAGCATCAAACTCATACCCCTGATCCTCCAGGTTTTTTATCTCACGGACTATTGACTGACTGTTATATCCTTTTCCCCCCAGCTTAATCCCCATTTCCCTTGTTTTGTATTCAATATTACTTTTCCCTGCAAGATCAGAAACCAGTACACGTCTTTTATTCCCTGTCTGTTCAGGATCAATATGCTCATAGGCTGACGGATCTTTTAATATGGCACTGACATGCACCCCTCCTTTGTGGGCAAAAGCACTTTTTCCCACAAAGGGACGCTGATTTAATGGTGGAATATTAGCCACTTCACTCACAAAACGGGAAAGCTCTGTAAGGCGTTTAATCCCTTCACCGGCAACACATTTATACCCCATCTTAAGCTGCAGATTTGCCATGGCGGATATAAGATCCACATTTCCGCAGCGTTCCCCATAACCGTTGATTGTCCCCTGAACCATGACAACTCCGGCTTTGACCCCGGCCAGTGAATTAGCCAGCGCCAGACCGCAGTCATTATGGGTATGGATTCCAAGGGGTTCTTTTATTGCTTTTGATACCTTTTTTATTATTTCCGAGATTTCTTCAGGCATGGTACCGCCATTGGTATCACAAAGCACTATAATATCTGCTCCGCCGGTTGCTGCTGCTTCAAGGGTTTTTAGTGCATATTCGGAATTATTTTTAAAGCCGTCAAAAAAATGTTCCGCATCATAAATCAGATGTCTGTCCATTTTTTTTAAATATTCCACGGTGCTGTAAATCATATCAATATTTTCATCGAGACTCACACCTAATATACGGGAAGCATGGAAATCCCAGCTTTTGCCGAAAACGGTAACCGTTTCAACCTCTGTCTGCAAAAGTGCTTTTAAATTTTTATCCTTTTCCGGACTGGTTTGTGCCCCCCTGGTACTCCCAAAGGCTGTGAGCCTGGCTTGTTGAAAGGATTCTTTTTTGGCCATTTCGAAAAATCTGGCATCTTTTGGATTGGAGCCGGGCCAGCCGCCTTCCACGTATTGAACCCCAAATTCGTCAAGCTTCCTGGCAATTCGAAGCTTATCTTCCGCAGAAAGATTAACCTGCTCTCCCTGGGTTCCATCCCGCAATGTTGTATCATAAATTATGATCTGTTTTGTCATGGGGTTTCTCCGCTGATTAGTAAAAAAAAAACCGTTACCAGGATGGCCTGATAACGGTTTTTAAATAGAGTTTCATTTGAATCAATTTAAAATATCATTATCCAGCCCCCTCGCCTCCAGGGACAATCAAAAGCAGCTGCAACAGGGGTATTATTATAAACCCTGCTGCATTGATAATTATAATATTATTATAAATTCGATTCATTTTAATCCTTGATCCAAAAGTTAAAAAATGGTGCACTATCTATTTAGTATCTGGAAGTATAAAAAAAACAATTATAAAGGTATATTTCCATGACGTTTTTTATATCTTACTGTTCTGTTCTTGTTTTCCAGGAATTTAAAATCCCTGATCAGCACTTTTCTTGTCTCTTTTGGTTCTATTACGTCATCAATGGTATAGTTTCCTGAAACTTCATACATGGGGTTAGAATATTTGTCCTGAAATTCCTGAAGTTTTTCCTTCATCATCTCTTTGGGATTTTCAGATTTTGCTATTTCTCTTCCAAAATGGAGCTGCACAGAAGCTTTTGCTCCCAGAACACCAACTTCAACCATTGGCCAGTAATAGATCATATCTGTTCTAAGACCGGGAACAACTCCCATACCAAGGTTTCCTCCGCCATAGGCCTTTCTCATAACAACAACGATTCTTGGAACACTCGCTTCTGTCAATGCATAGAGAACCTTTGCACCATGGCGAATAATCCCTCTGTGCTCCTGGTCTTTCCCCGGCATATAAGCAGGCGTATCAACCAGCATTAAAAGGGGAATATTAAAGCTGTCACAAAATCGAATAAATCTGGCCTGTTTATCAGAGCTGTCCACTGTCATTGACCCTGCCCTTACCATGGGCTGGTTGGCTACAATGCCTGTCACCTTATTATCCAGACGGGCGAAACCAATAACCACTTCACCGGCAAATTCAGGTTTTTCCTCATGGAAAATCCCCTTGTCCACGATGGCACGGATAACATTACGTACATCATAGGCTCTGGCAGAACTATCAGGAAGTATATCTGTAAGTTCATCAACCATTCTTTCAGGATCATCACCCATTTCAACCACAGGTGGTTTTACATTGGCGCTGGATGGAAGATAACCCAGCAGATCTTTTATTCCATCAAGCAATTCTTTTTCGCTGTCAAAACGGTTGTCACAAACTCCACTTATCTTGCAGTGAACCTCTGCACCTCCAAGTTCATCATAGGTCAAGTCTTCTCCTGTGACGGTTTTAACCATTGCAGGACCTGTAATAAACATATGGCTCTGTTTGTCCACCATATAAATATAATCTGTTAAAGCTGGAGAATAAACAGATATACCGGCACAACTCCCCATAATAGCAGAAATTTGAGGTACAAAACCGGACCCTAAGGTATTTGGGGTGAATATTGTCCCGCCGCTTCGTTCAAGAGCATCTCCCAAAGCGGTCTTTGTCTCTCCAAGTTTGGGAAGTCTTGCTCCTGGAGAATCATGGAGTCCAACAAAAGGGACTTCCATATCGCAGGCCCGTTCTACTACTTTATGCATTTTATAGCCGTGTATTTTGCCGATAGCACCACCCTTGATTGTGGGATCCTGGGCGTAAAGACAAATTGTTTTTCCGTTTACAGTTCCATACCCCGCCACCAGACCATCACTGGGTGTCCCTTCAAGATATTCAGTCAGCATGTTAAACTCTGAAAAACTCCCATCATCGAGCAGGTAGTTGACTCGTTCACGGGCAGTCATCTTCCCTTTTTTATGCTGTTTGGCAATTTTTTCCTCTCCGCCTCCCAGTAAAGCCTTTTTTTTAACCTCTCGCAACTGGTTGATCCGATCCTCTGTCAGCTTATTCATAAGTTTACTCCTTCACAATATAAAGTTGATAAATTATCATCAAAGCAAGGCGTTAGGGTTAGTTCAAAAATAAGTCGGCCATTTTAAGTGTTGAGGCACCCGTCTGGCAAGGCGCGAAAACGCAAGAACATCAGGATATTCTGAGATTTCGGAACGCAGTCAGGCGGGATGCATCGGCGCTTAAAAGGTCAAGTTATTTTTGTACGAGCCCTTATGATTGTCCTAAGCCCCATACCCCTTCAAATCAGCTATAGGTTTTCAGATAATTAATTTCACAAGGGCAGCAGAAAAAAACATGCTATTATAATAATGCTCCAACAATCGATAGCAGAGTGAAATTATTTATCTGAAAACCTATAAATGTATAAATTAATACCATTTTAATAACATTTGTCAAACTATTGCTTTCATAAACAGAAACTTGATGCAAAAAAAGATAGCTGCAAAACTGAAAATTTGTTATGTTGGACAATTAGGTATTTTTCAGAAAAGGTATAGATGTTCAGATAATAACCCTATTTTGAAATTTGGCATAAATACAGATGGCGAAACTGAGCTATGGTAAAGTTTAAAAAACTCTGGCTGTTTGAGCGCAGTGAGTTTCAGAGGTTCCTAAATTTTATTATAGCTCAGTTTATTGCTGAAATTCGACCAGGTTCTGAAATTATTTATATGAACATCTATAAATCCTGGGCCGGTTTAATTATTAAAACACCCTTATCAAAAATGGTGAGAATCTTGTTTGTAAAGATAAAATATGTTTTTTCTCTTCTGGTTTTCACCACTTGTCTGGCACTCCTTTTTGTTACCACAAAAGATAATGACAACCTAAGGTCACTGGCTCATATATGGAATCTGGGGCATATTTTATTATTTGTCACAGGCGCTTTTCTAATAACACGATCAATTAAAGGGATTGCGTCCCTTCCATATTTCAAACAGCTTCTTCTTGTTGTCGCCTTAACTATACTTATAGGGGGAGGTATTGAGCGACTGCAGCTTTTGGTCGGCCGGCAGTGTTCTTTTCAGGATGTACTCCTTGACATTTACGGAACACTGGCCTTTTTTGCCTTTTTTGCCTTGAAAAGAGAGGAGATAAAAAAAATTCAGCTCCGAATATTTCAGCTTTTTGTGGCATTACTTCTTCTTAATCAAGGACTCCCTCTTGCTGAGTTTATAACAAATGAAATTACTGCTAAAAAAAATTTTCCCGTATTATCAGATTTTGAAACTTTTTTTGAAAAAGAAAGGTGGAAAAGTTCAGGAAGATTAAGTATCGCGAATAACCTGGTCACAGGGAGGGGAAAATCGTTAAAGGTTGATCTTTTGCCCGCCAAATACGCAAACATTTCCCTCGATTATTTCCCCTCAAACTGGGAAGGGTTTAAATACTTGAAGGTCAGTATTTTTTACACGGAGCCGGATACATTTAAAATCTATGTACGAATCCACGATGAACTCCATGAAAAAAAAGGGCGTAAATATAAAGACCGGTATAATTCAGCTTTTTTCCTAAAAAAAGGATGGAATAACATAACAATCAGTCTTAATGATGTACAAAACGCGCCATCAGGCCGAAAAATGGATATGTCTCAAATAAAATCGCTTCTTTTTTTTGCTTATAAGTTAAAAACCCCCATCTCCTTGTATATTGATGATGTTAAATTAACGTCAGTAGTGTCCGGTTAGAGTCTTGCGTGAGGGGAGTTTAATTGTTTTTGTAGCGTATTTAATAAATTTCGTAGA
>CAZNFB010000199.1:0-5213 GCA_964572105.1 uncultured Desulfobacteraceae bacterium | reverse complement strand
TAATTTAGTCTGCATTTTATTAAAAAAGTACCGATTTTTATTACATTGTAATATTGTAACAATCTATACCAGCATACTATTATACAATAGTTAAAAGTCGATCATAATCGTGCGTTGCATCCCCCTTTAACAGGGAGATGCAACGCACGATTATTAACAAACGTCATGGAGATTAAGGCTAATTAACTTTAAATTTCCTGGATAGTTCTTGCTATAATAGTATCCTGGGTTTTTTTGTTAAGAGTTGTAAAGTTGGCACTATAACCGGCCACACGAACCATCAGTTCGCTGTAATCTTCCGGTTCTTTTTGGGCAGCCAACAGAGTATCATTATCAACCATATTAAATTGAACATGGTTAATTCCAAGATCACACCAGGTTTCAATGTAAGACTTCCAAACATTAAAACCTTTATCTCCCACGAGCTGCGCAGGTGAAAGACGCTGATTTAACAGGTCTGCCCTGAACATGGTCTCATGGTCAAGTTTTCCAACAGAATTCAAAACCGCTGTTGGTCCCTTTTTATCAAGACCGGCTCCGGGTGAACAGCCTCCATCATAGCAGGTGTCCCCAAGGCGTCTTCCATTTGGCAAAGCACCAAGAAGAGCTCCCCCAACAGTGTATGCCGCAATATTCTGCGGAACCATGGGTATCCCCTTGGATGTTGTACCCCAATCCTGGCAGGGCAGAGCAACCTCATCGCGCATCCTCTCATGCACCTTTACAATAAGATCATCCGCATAAGGATCATCATTCCCCCACTTTGGGGCCCTTACAAAATCCATACGCTCTTTTTCATACCCTTCCCAATTAGACTTAAGCATCTCAAGAAGCTGCTCCATTGTATATTTCTTTTCATCAAATACGAGTTTTTTTATGGCCACAAGGGCATCCATGCCATCCATCCATATAAATGTAGTAAGCCAGTTGTTTCCATATTCACGTCTTTGAAAGCAGTTAAGTCCTTTTTCAACACAGCGTTCATAAGTAGCAGAAAGATGAGGCCGTCCCATCTGTTCCTCTATAACACGGGCCATATTTCTCATCTTCACCGCTTCCCAGTGAATAACCTTGAACTGCTCAACAACTGCATCTGTCAACTCTTCAAAAGTCATATTTACGGGATCACCGGTTTTGGGCCCAATTTGCATCTGGAATATTGGATTAAATCCGTTCCATAAGGCAAGCTCCATACATTTTGAACCAAGGGTGGAGCTGGAAGCATAGCGGGCAGGCATACAGCCGTCTTTGGTATCAGGACACGGAACAATGCAGGCCTGGGCTGTCCAGGTGCGCGCTTCTTCAATCGGCGTGTTGCTCCAGAACATATTAGCCTTTATCAGGACTTCATCGTTTCTGATATTGGGATAACCAAGGCCGTGACGTATACATTCAAAGGCATTCTTTAAAACATCTTCAGGCATATCCTTATTATATCTTAAAGCATATGTAGGGGAAACACACCTGACAAGACGGGCTGCCTCGAGAATAAGATTTGTAAGATCATTATATTTTAATGTTCCATCAGAAGTCTTTCCGCCCAAAGTCCAAACATAGGGTCCGGGATCACCAGTCATAAGCTCTCTGTACTGACGGTCCCTGCAGCTTCCATATTCAAATGCACGAATGAGATATTCACACATATAATCGAGGGCATCATCTCTTGTTATTGTCTTTTCTTTAATAACATCCTGCTCATACCATTCCCAGAACCACCAGTCATTATGTGTGGGCCATGATCCATCAGATTTTTCAAATTTTCGGCACATGGTCTGAATCTGTTCAAACTGCAGTGCTTCTGGAAAATTTCTCGGGGAATTTTCAGAAACCCAGGCACAACGTTCGGAGACATCCAATAATTCCTGTTTTCTTCCTGGATCTGCCTCAAAATTTTCAGCTATTATCCTGGCAAGCCTTGAAAGGCGTTTAGCATACGCCACCGCTGCTTCCAGAGTAATTTTCATTGCTTTCCAGTTATCAATTCTTTTCAGATAATGATATTCATCCTTAAATTCAGGTTTTGCGCCAACCTTGTATAATACCTCATCTGCTTCAGCCAGTTTCCCGTCAATCTCTTTAATAATTGCGGTATAACCTTTTTTATAATAGTCAAACTGGGAAGTGCAGTAACCTCCGGTTTCAAGATGAACTCCACCGGTAAATGTCTGGGAAGTTCTGGCCATAATTGTCTGGCGTTTGCTCAGTATCCTTTCAGTCATAGCCTGCATTGTATAAGGTTTCATTATCTTGAGAGATTTTGAGACTTCGTCACGTGCTTCGTCCTCAATTAAATCATCCTTATCGTTTAAAAAATCTTCATTCAGGGAATAGGAACCATTGGGACTCCAAAAAATCTTATTCGGGCCAGAGCCGCAATAACCGACTATCCGTGCGTTATCAACGATAAATATGGGGATTTCTTCATTGATTGTTTTCAATGCCCTTGACCATGTCAGCATATAAGGCTCAACCTTGGCTGTTTCTGTATCAAAGGCTCTTGCATAGTGAATGGGACCATATTCACATATCTTAATACCGGGCAAATAAGCTGCTCCCTTTGTGGCTTTTGACCATACCGCTTTTCTTAAATAATCGATACGTTGAGAGCGCGCCTGTTCTGCCCACCACCAATATTCTCTTTTGTCCAGTAAATTTTGTAATTTTTCCTGCTTTTCTTCTGTTGCCATTTTCAACACCTCCAAACTAAAACACTTCCAAATTAAATTTTAAACAATCCTGCCCACAATAAAGATAAAAATCTATAAATTTATCTATATTATTACATAGTATCGCTCAGCTGAAGCTTTCAGTCAAGCATAATTAACATTAATTAAGTAATAATTTATTTTGGCAGGTGTAAAATGATAATTAAAAAAAGTCTATGAAATCAGCAAGCAAGAGTCATTCACAATCAATTTGCTGAAACCATATAATTTTTTTGTATTATCATAACAACATAATATTTTAGGTAGAGCAAATTCAGCACCAACTCAGACATATTTTTATAACATACTATTTTTATTATAAAAAAATCTGGAGCAATATAGTGGGAAATAACTGAACAAAAAAAACCCACCTTTTTGTCTGATTTATCTGACATTTTGTCCGTTTACTGTTAACCGAAAAAATGTCAGATAAATCAGACAAAAATTATGCCCCTTTGATACTTAATAGGTTCTTATGGACTACCAACCTTTTTTATGATACGTAAAAAAAGTAACTATTCAGTGAATATGTACGGTAACAGGTATAATCTTAATTAAACCAGCGACGCTGAATGGTTACAAAAAAAATAACCGGGCTTAATTCTAACTTCGGTCAATACTAAAACCAGGCTCATATAATTTAATAAATCCGGTTGCTGCTTCAAATAAATCAACTTTTTCGTGAATAGTCCCTAAACTTATTGAGAAGTTATCTTTATTACCCATTAAGGGATACATAAATGCCAAAAAATAAATCCCAGACCAGTACAGCAAACGATTATTCTGAAACTCTTCTTGTCCATTTCAGACGCATAGAAAAATTAAAGGAGGCTGCACTAAGCTATCCCTCTGTCCATCTGAACAAAAGGCAGCTTTGTGATCTTGAGCTTCTTATTACCCGGGGATTTTATCCCCTCACAGGTTATTTATGCCAAAAAGATTATGAATCTGTCATGGAAAATATGCGCCTTGCAAACGGGACTCCCTGGCCCATCCCCATATGTCTTGATGTTAATGAAAAAACAGCTTTAGCCTTTAAAAATATTTATGCCATAGCCCTCACCGACGAAGAAGGATTCATGCTTGCTGTTTTGTCAATAAAAAGTATCTGGAAACCGGATAAAGCCCTTGAGGCCAGAGCAATTTTTCAAACTGATGATCCCGCCGAACATCCCGGTGTAAGAGAACTTTATGAAAAAACAGACCAGTGGTATATTGGAGGGGACATTGAAGGGATTCACCTTCCCATACATTACGATTTTAAAGATATAAGGTTCACTCCTTCGGAAACCCACAGATTGTTTGCCCAGCATGGATGGCGTAATGTAATAGGATTTCAGGCGAACAAGTACCTCCACTGTGCTCATAAAGAAATGTCTTTACGGTCAGCAAGGGATGCAGGAGCAAGTATATTTCTGCAGCCGGTGGTGGGGCTTACACATCCGGGAGATCTCGATCATTATACCAAGATCAGATGTTACCAGGAGATCATTAAAAAATATCCCAGAAATATGATCATGCTGGGATTAATTCCCCTGGCAACCCGCAAAGCAGGCCCCAGAGAAGCACTCATGGAAGCGATTGTCCGTAAAAATTACGGATGCAGTCATTTTATGGTTTCAAATAATCATGGAGATCCTTTCATAAACAGCGATTCTGAAAAATTATTTTATCCCAGGCATGCAGCCCAGGATCTGGTAAAATCATTTGAAAATGAAACCATGATAAAGATGGTACCTTTAAAAAACATGGTATATGTGGAAGATAAAGCCCAATACCTCCCTGAAGATGAAGTAACACAGGATATGAACATAAGACAGATATCCTCGGCTGAATTACAAAGAAGGCTTGAAAACGGGCTGGAAATACCTGAATGGTTTTCCTATCCTGAAATGGTTGCAGAGCTCAGGTCTGCATACCCGCCACGATCAAAACAGGGCTTTACAATTTTTTTAACAGGATTGTCCGGTTCCGGGAAATCGACCCTTGCCAAAGTTTTAATGGTTAAGTTCATGGAACTAAGAGAGAGGCCGGTAACCCTTCTGGATGGAGATATTGTTCGACTGAACCTTTCCAGTGAACTCAATTTTTCCAAAGAACACAGAAATCTTAATATTACCAGAATCGGATTTGTGGCAAGTGAAATTACCAAGAATAAAGGAATTGCCATTTGTGCTCCCATAGCCCCTTATGAGGAGCCAAGGCGTTACAATCGCGAACTGATAAGCAGGTATGGAGGCTACATAGAAGTTTACATGAGTACTCCCATACAGGTATGTGAACAAAGGGACAGGAAAGGATTATATAAAAAAGCACGTTCAGGCATGATTAAAGGGGTCACCGGGATAGATGATCCTTATGTCCCACCCTTAAACCCTGAAATAGAAATAAACACAGAAGAGATGACTCCTGATGAAGCTGCCCAGGATGTCCTTCTTTATCTCGAAGAGCAGGGGTATATCCGTTAAAAAGGTATAAGGCAGAAAATTGAAGGGGTGACGAGTTTTC
>CAZNFB010000198.1:0-5220 GCA_964572105.1 uncultured Desulfobacteraceae bacterium | reverse complement strand
TGCTCAAAACGTATTACCATAAATTCCTTTAGCGCTTTTTGTCCAGCTTTAATTTCTGCAAGGCTTTCTATAATTTCTCTGTCTGTGATTCTTGGTGCTACTTCAACGGCAAAAAGTGAATTGGGTGCAGAAAAAAGTATAAAAAAAACAACTATAATTATGCTAAACCTGTTTATCATCCCTACCCCTTTTAGGCTTTTATTTTAAATGCGCTATATCCCTTAAAATGAACTTTCTTTCACGCTGGTTTTGATGACTTTTGTTTTTGCTCATTCTCATTAAACACCTCATTTATTGCCTCAGCAATTTTTTGCCCTGAAAACGGTTTCATAATATATTTTTTTATACCTATTTTTTTTGCATGCCGCTCAGATATTATATCGCTGTACCCCGTACAAAGAATTATAGGAATATCCGGCTTGATAGACAATATTTTTTTTGCAAAATCTTCTCCTGTAATATTCGGCATGGTTATGTCGGAAATGACTAAATCAAAGTCATCCGGATTATTCTTAAAAATTTCCAGAGCCTCCATACTGTCTTCAACCCCCACAACCTGATAACCAAAATTTTCTATTATCTTTTTTCCCATATCAACAATATCTTTTTCGTCATCCACAAATAGGATTTGTCCATGACCTTCAGTGATTAATGAAGGTGATTTAACTTCTTCTATTTCCTTATTTTCGATGATCGGAAAAAAGAAATCAAATTTTGTCCCTTTCCCTGGTTTACTCTGCACAGACATTGCCCCTTTATGTCTTTTTACTATCCCGTGAACCATGGAAAGCCCCATTCCTGTCCCCTCCCCAGGCTCTTTTGTTGTAAAAAATGGATCAAAGATTCTGTCCATTATTTCAGGAGTCATACCTATTCCGGTGTCAGACACAGTAACTTTCTGATAAGATCCCGGGGAAAGGTCACGGTGTCCGGATGCTGTTTTGGAATCTATTTCTACATCTTCAACATCTATTTTTACACTGCCGATATCTTTTCCAATGGCATGAGCTGCATTGGCACAAAGATTCATGATAAGACTATGGATTTGGATGGGATCTGCCAGAATCCATGCAAGATCCGGTTTTATATTTTGACGCATTTCAATGGTTGAAGGGAGTGAAGAGCGAAGCATTTTAAGAGCTTCTGCTACAATGGCAGGTAACTGTATGGGCTTAAGCCTCCCTTTATCTTTCCTGCTAAATACAAGAATTTGATTCACAAGATCAGCTGCCCTGTTGCTCGCCGTTAAAACCTGTTTAAGATTTCTATGGACTGAGTCTGAATCAGAAACATCGAACAGGGCTAATTCTGTATACCCCATAATAATTCCGAGCATGTTGTTAAAATCATGAGCTATACCTCCGGCAAGGGTGCCGATGGCTTCCAGTTTTTGAGAATGCCTTAACTGATCTTCCAGTTGTTTTTTTTCAGAATTTTTTCTATCTAAGGATTCATATAAATCATTAAAGGCATTTGCCAATTTCCCGATTTCATCGTTCCCTTCCACGCGGAGTTTTTCTATTATTCCTTTTGAGCCAAGGGCTTTAACACCTTCGGTTAATCTGTAAAGAGGTTTTGTTATCGAGATTATGACAAAATATATTATTAAAGCACCGGCAATTAAAAAAATAATTCCCATCACTATGCTTTTTATAAAAAGGAATATGAGTGCGCGATCAAGCATATTCTTTCCAATTGTGACCTTTACAAAACCAATAACCTTATCTTTTTGCGGCACAAATTTTTCTTTAAAAAACAGGGCCTCCCCATGGGGAACTGATGAACCTGAAAGCACCTTGGCCCAAAAATCGATTTTTTTCTTACGTTCAATAGAAAGAGGGAGCTTAAAGACTCTAAGTTTTTCAAGCATCTCAGAAGTTAAAGAGCCGCCAGTAATAACGTCCTTCTCTTTTACCACATTTTCAAACCTTTCCATTTGTATTAAAAGGTCACCCTTTTGATTGAATATGCTGATATTTGTAACGTCATTCTGTTGAAAAATTCCACTAACAGGCTCCATTAAAAGTTTCTTGTTTTCCGAGAAAACACCTATTTTTGAATTATATGCAAGAATACTTGAAAGAATTATTCCGCTATTTTTCAAATATTCTTCCATGGTCTTGCGCTGATGCTGAAAAAAAAAAGCTGTGAAACCTGAAGATACCAGGAATATAATCCCTATAAAAGCAATAAACACCTTTGCTCCAAAACTTTCACTAATTCTTTTAAACATATTAAGATCCATGTAACCAGGTATTCAACGCCATCAATTCAATCAAAAGTTTATATGTTTTTTCGGGCTTTGTTTTATCTTGAGCCACTCAGCACTCATATCCAAAAATGGCCGAAATCAAAACCAATCCCAATTTTTTACATAAATAATTTCGCAGGGTTATTCGAATATATCTATAGTAATTTTATTGTTTGACCAAAATTTTGTTTAAACTTTTCAATAAAATTTTCATCAATTGAAAACCCCATTTTTTCAGCTATTTTTTTATTTATATATATTTTTTTACCCTTGGCATCCATTGATTTTATACTTTCCACATCTGTACCTGAAAATATTTGTTCGGCAATCTCACCTGCCTGGCGCCCCATGTCAAAAGCATCAATCACTATGGAAATAAGGGCCCCCCAGTCAAGATAATTAGTTGAAAAAGTTAAAACCGGTATTTGGTTTTCCATGGAAAATAAAAAAAGAAATTCAATTGTTTCCGGGGTAAAGACAGTTACATCCGGGAACATCCAAAAAAAATCAATTTTCTCTTTCATTTTGATCATGGCCGGTGTAACCTCTTTTGAGGTATTAATATTTTCTGCAATAATCTTTATCCGGGAAGTTTGGGAAGCTTTTAACGCTCTTTTGACAAAAGAACCTGTTTTTTCATCATCATAGAGAATACCTATCTGTTGAATAGCAGGGAATATACCTTCAATCACCCTCAGCTGCCATTCCTGGGAAATATTCATACTCACACCGGTGATATTCTTTTTGCTGCATGATACTATAGAGCACGGATTTAATATCATAAGATAAACTATGGGAATGGTATTGATATGCTTTATCCTTGAAAGTGCTTTAGTTCCCACAGAAAGAATAAGGTCAGGATTAATTTTATTGATTTTTTCTTCAACGACTTCACCCTGAAGTTCTGATATTATAAGCCTTTGGGTCTTTTGACCCACAGCACTTTCAAATCCGTTAATCGCTTCTTCGTATGGCCTCAAAGAACAGCTTTGAACAACTATAATTTTTTGTTCAAAGGCCGGTACATCTTGACAGAAAAACAAAATCGATAAAATACTAATTGAAATATTTCTCAAATTATTTTGCCTTTATTTACTGCCATTGCAAATGGATAAAAAATTTACAAGAATAAAAAAATGTTGCAGAAAAAAGTTAGGGTTGCTAATAAAAATATTGTACCATATTATCCTAAAATATCAATCAAATATGTACGTTTTAATCATATGCATAAATTTCTCCTTCGATTAATTATTTTTTTATTTTGTTTTTTACTGCTTATAACAGACACAGCAGGCGCTCAGCCTGAAATGTTCAGCGAAGAGATGCATCTCCTTGAGATGTACTACAAAAAAAAAGATCTCATCATATCTGCCACAAGGCATCCCAAACCTGTCTCTCAGATTGCCGAAAACATGACTGTTATCACAGCCAAAGACCTGGAAAAAATAAATGCCCATACAATAACTGAAGCATTAAACAGGGTGCCTGGTATTTTTTTAGGCGGTTATAATCAGGATTTCGGAGCTCCATCAATGGTAACCATTCAGGGATCGGAAGCTACACATGTAAGGGTGTTGTTGGACGGAGTTACCTGGAATTATTTGGGAGGTGGAAATGCTGAAATTAATTCTATCCCTGTGGGTATTGTAAAACAGATAGAAATCATTAAAGGGCCTGCTTCATCAGCCTGGGGGACCGCCCTGGGAGGCGTAATAAATATCATAACAAAACCTGCAGGAAACACAGACAAATCCTCTGGAGAGGTAAAAGCTTCCTATGGTGAAAACAACACCCGGGATTATTCTGCCCAAATATCCTGCACGGCGGGCCCTCTGGGGTGTTATTTTTTTGGCGGGCGTCAAAAATCTGACGGTTTTGAGAATAATAGAGGATTCAAAAACAACAGTTTTTTTTCAAAACTGAATCTGCATATTTCAAAAAATACAAATATCAGCCTGAGTCTGGGATATAATGAGCCCGAAACAGGTTTTGGTGAATTCGCAGACTCACTATTTGCTTCCCATGGTGCCGGGAAAACAGTTTTTTTAAATACTATTTTACATACAGATATTACAGGCAATCTGCATGGCAAAGTAAGCTTCCATCATTTCGAACAAAGATATGTTCAAAAAGTAGAAGGGATTAATTACCTCCATTATTTCGAAAAAAACAGATTCGATGAAAAAACAGACGGTTTTACCACAAGTCTTGTTTGGTCTGCTGACATCCATACCGCAGTTTTTGGTTTTGACTTTGATGAGGGAAAGCTTAATCAAAAAAATTATCGCGAAACAGAAGAAAATGTTAACAGACTGAAGAGTAAACCTGATGTTGAAAAATGGGCGGCGTATGCCAATGACACCATAGTAATAGACGGTTTATCAATTACTCCAGGTATCAGGTACGACCATAACAGCGAAACCGATTCCTTTTTAAGCCCCAGTATTGGTGTTGTATATATGCTCGGAAAAAATTCGATCTTAAGAGGATCCATTGCCAGAGCTTTTGCCGCACCTCCATTATCCTGGACATCAGGAAAATCATTCGGTCTTGCTTCCAATTCTTCCCTTGATCCTGAAGAAATCTGGTCGTATCAGGCAGGCATGGAATCTGCCGCAATCAGATATTTTTGGATAAAAGGGACCTTTTTTTATCACGATTTAAGGGAAACCCTTGAGCTGAAACCTGCGGGGTCAACAGACAATTTAAACCATTTTGTTAATAATGAAAAAATCAGGAGAAAGGGATTTGAAATAGAACTTGAAACAATACCTTTTTATAAATTCTCCCTTATGGCAGGATACGCCTATGTCCGTCAAAAGAATTCAAGTTATGAATATGCATATAATGCGGCACTGGAATATAATGACAAAAAATCATTTTATGCTAAGCTCCATGGCCACTATATATGGAGAAACCGTGAATTCACAGACGGATCAGACAGTGATGATTTTATATGGGATATTAAT